>JBEDNI010000033.1:0-11944 GCA_041170685.1 Bacteroidota bacterium
CAATAGACTGACAGAATTTACATAAAAAACGTCAATAGACTGACAGAATTTACATTTTAAGGGATGGGTTTTGATTGATGATTAGCGTTTAGACCCTTTATTTATAAGGTTAAACAGCTTTTAGGGCATCATCCAGATCCTGAATCAGGTCATCAAGATGTTCAATGCCTACACTCAGGCGAATGAGCGAATCTTTTAATCCCGATGCTTCCCGCTGTTCCTTGGGGATACTGGCATGGGTCATGGTGGCCGGGTGCCCCACGAGACTTTCTACCCCGCCCAAACTTTCAGCGAGCGAGAATAGATGGGTATTTTTCAGGAATTTTACAGCCGATTCTACGGAATCGTCCTGTAAGGTAAATGAGATCATTCCGCCAAAACCCCGCATCTGTTTTTTAGCCACGGAATGTCCCGGATGTTCTTCAAAGCCAGGCCAGTAAACCGTTCCAACCTTTGGGTGAGATTTCAGCCAGTGCGCAATGGCAGCCCCGTTCTCACAATGCCGTTGCATGCGCACGTGCAGGGTTTTTATGCCGCGTAATACCAAAAAACAGTCCTGTGGACCGGGTGTGGCGCCGCAGCTGTTCTGAATGAAGGCCAGACGGTCTCTGAGGGCAAGATCATTTACACAAAGTGCTCCGAGCACCACATCGCTGTGGCCATTGATGTATTTGGTGGCGCTGTGCATTACAATATCAGCTCCGTATTCGGCAGGATTTTGCAAATAGGGACTGGCAAAGGTATTATCCACAACCACAATAGCACCGGCAGCTTGGCCAATCTGGCAAACTGCTTCTATGTCTATGATACGAAGCAAAGGGTTGGTTGGAGTTTCTGCCCATATCATTTTAGTATTGGGTGTGATGGCTTTTCGTACGTTTTCAGCATCGGTCATATCTACGAATTGAAAACGAATTCCATAAGGCTCAAACACTTTGGTAAACAGACGATAAGTTCCTCCGTATAAATCGTTGGTACTGATAACTTCATCGCCCGGCTTAAGCAGTTTAACGCAGGCATCTACAGCACCCATGCCGGTGCTGAAACACAATCCGTATTTCATGCCTTCCAGGGCCGCCAGATTTTTTTGCAATACATCCCTGGTAGGATTCTGGGTTCTCGCATATTCATACCCCTTATGATCGCCGGGTGCAGCCTGAACATAAGTGCTTGTCTGAAAAATAGGTGTCATGATTGCCCCTGTAGTTGGGTCAGGTTCAATGCCGGCGTGAAGTACCTTGGTTTCGATGTGCATGCTGCAAATTAAGGGTTCGTTGGTGAATAGTCAATCCACCGTTTATGCACCTGCCTTACTTTTGGATGCGGATGAGTGTAGATCTGGTTCCAATGATTTCATATAGCTCGGAAATATCTGCGTTTTTTAAGGATATGCAGCCCTTGGTCCACGGAATACCGCTGCTGACCAGAAAATCCCTGCCCTTAACTACCCCATGTATGCCAATCTGTCCGCCAATATTCGCATTTTGGGGAATCAGTCCGGCCTTTTTTGCCTGCCGATGTTTTTTTCTTGAATCGTTTGTTGGGTAATTAACCCACAAAAAGTACTTCCAGCTTTTGTGCGGATATTTAGACTGAATAAAAAAATCGCCTTCGGGAGTGAGGTTGTCGCCTTCCCTAAGCTTGTCAGCCAGACTGATGGAACCAAGCGCAACGGGATATGTTTTTAATAGTTGGTTTTTATGCATCAGACTCAGCGTTTTCTCAGATTTGTCAATCAGTACGATCAGGGATTGAGGCTTTATGCCCTTTTGGCGAATATAATTTTTAATGTCCACGATTTTGGCGTCAGCTGTTTTTCCGGATTTTCGTTTTGGATTATCGTTGCCTGAAGGGTTTGAACAGTTAAAGAAAATTGTCGCAATGGTAAACAAGCTAAAATAAAAAGCTGATGGACGTTTCATAATCAAATTTTTTGTTTAAAAGCATAACGTGTCAGATGTTCAATATCTTCGAAATGGCCCTCGGATAAATTGCAAATTCCAGTTGATGTATTTTTTCTGTAAGGGTGGCGAGTGTTTCATCAGGTGCCACGGAAAATGACTCCTGAAGTACAATTTCACCCTCGTCGTATTTTTCGTTCACTTTATGAACTGTAACCCCGTGGATTTCATCTCCGTTTTGCAATACAGCCCTGTGCACATGTTCCCCGTACATTCCTTTTCCACCATAGGCAGGCAATAGCGCAGGGTGTATGTTTAAAATCCGGTTTTCGTATTTTTTTACCAGTCTGTCCGGGAAGAGCCATAAAAATCCGGCCAGTACGATGATATCCGGCCTGTATTTCTCCAGTTGTTCGTCAAGTAAGCCTTGATGCAAACAATGTTCTTTTTGGAATGTTACCACAGGCACCCCCCATTTTTCAGCCCTCGCAATTACTCCTGCGCCAGGCTTGTTGCAAAAAACGACAGTTACACGGGCTTTTGGACATTCAGCGAAATGGCGTATAATGTTTTCGGCATTGGTTCCGCTGCCGGAGGCAAAAATGACAATGGATTTCATGCTCAATGATATGAAAGGCTAGCCGCCATCAGGTCAAATGTACGGTAGAACGGTAGTTTGGGCATATCCGGGGCATGCATAAAACCATCAAATGCAATAATTCTTTTGTTTGCACTGTCATGAAAGAAATAGCGAACGAATGGACCTCTGCGGAATGTCCCTTCTTCTGTATACCAACCGCGCAGAATATTGACGGTGTTTTTTCCCATTTTAACATTGTTTTCCCAAATCAGTGGAAACAGCGCACTTTCGCTCACCGCCACACGGGTTCCTTCCGTGTTTTTTACATATTTACCGGTAAAATAATTGCGATTTGCTTTTGCCTTGTTTGGATTATCCATCGGTACTGAGTCACTGAAAATATTAATGAATACATGCCGATAGAATCTGGGTGTTTCCTGCCATAGCCATACAACTTCAGGATTACTGAATTCAAGCTTGAACTGGGGTGAAAAGGCAAATGAAAATCCGTATTTGCCTTGAATTAAACGGCTTATACTATCGCAGTATTCATTGGGCATCAGGTTGCCGGGCATACCCTGTTGCAGCTCGTTTTCGAGGAATTCTTTTTCCAGTGTCTGAGTCAGTGAATTAACATCTTCCGTCAGTGAATTTGTTTCACAGCGAATAACGGTCTGGTTTTGAGCCCATATATTTTTGTAAACATAAAGCTGAAATCCTCGACCATTAATGGTTTTGACAATATCCTTTTTTTCGAGATCGCTGCTGTATTTTCCGGCTGTTTTTTCATCTATTTCCATCACCAGAATCATGGGTGCATGTTTTTCTATTCCATCGATACTTTCGGGTCGGCCAAACCAAAACTGAAGTGAGGGCTCAAACTCTTGTTTTTCGGCTTTTTCAGCTTTGATGAGTATGGGAGAGTATCGATTGAAATCGTTTTCAAATGTTGCCTTTACGATCTCCTGATGATTTTCATGAGAAATGACCAAAACTTCAGCCGGTGAGCCTTCACTTGGGGGGAGCTTATCAGATTCTTTTCTTGTACATGCTGAAATGCCGGTGATGAAAACAAGAAGAAGGGCAATGTGAAATTTCATTGGGGCAAATTTCACCAATTGACTCAAATAATTTGTCACATGGAAGAGATAAAAGGAAAAATCAACCTTGTCGGTTGTTGACCCATTGCATTTTATATATAATGAGCGTGCGGCCCAGTGGGGCGTAATTGCTTTTGAGGCTATTCCATGCTTTGATTTGCTGCACGGTCACTCCATGCTTTCTGGCAATACTGTACAGTGTCTGCCCTCTTTGTACTTTATGGTAGGAGGGAAGCCATTTTTGAACATAGGCTGGTTTGTTGGCTTCTTCAATGGCTTTTTCTCTGCGCGCAAAAGCATAAATGCTGTCTTTTTCGGCCATAAACTGCATGCTAACATCGTAAGGAAGCAGCAAGTGGTGGGTCTGGGTACCGGGGGTGCTTTTCTTGATAAATTCCCTGTTGTATCCTACAATATCCTCTTCTGTAATGTTCAGGTATCGTGCTATCATTCCCATACTGATGGCGCTGTCTACGGGCGTTTTTACCAATACCGCTGATCGTTCGTTGTGGTTGAAGGTTGAGTATCGGGTAAAACTCAACACATAGGCCGCAGCAATGAACTTGGGCACGTACTGTTGAGTCTCACGAGGCAGAAACGGCATGATGGACCAGAAATCTTTTTTACCGCCGGATCGGTTAATGGCTTTTTGAACATTGCCCGGACCACAGTTGTATGAAGCGATAGCCATTAGCCAGTCGCCAAATTGATTGTAGCTATTCCTAAAATATTCACACGCTTTTTCTGTACTTTGAACGATGCCTTTGCGTTCGTCGATATTGTAATCAATGCGCATACCCATACTGCGACCTGTGTAGGGCATGAACTGCCATAGTCCGGTAGCCCCGCACCAACTCACTGCATTGGGATTCAGGTGGCTTTCAATAATACTCACATATTTTAGTTCCTGTGGTAGATTGTATTTATCCAGCACTTGCTCATAAATGGGGAAATAGAGTTGCATACGCTTGTGCAACATCTCATAAAATCCGCCGTTTTGTGCCATCAGATAGCGTATATGGAGTGCCACATGATGATTGTACGGGAATGCAATACTGCTGCCCAATTGATTCATCTGCGACTTGAAAATATCCTGATTTAGCTGGTTGTGATTGAATGTGTCGCTCAGTGGAAGGTGGGAAGGGATGTTTTCATATAGCAGCTGGGTAAGACTGTCAATCTTTTCAATATTGGTCTCCATCGTGGGGCCAATGGGGGCCTGTGCCATCGAAGTAAAAGGGCTTAATATTCCTGAGAGAAAGCAGAAGAAGATATGTACAGTCAATCTCATGTTGGGGTTCACAGAGCGAAATTATAAATCAAACCATAAAATAAGCAAAAAGCGTACCATGAATAACGTTTGAAAAAGAAAAATATTGTTATCTTTGTGTAGTTACTATCGTGCTCAAGACGGCTGTGCGGTTGCATAAAATGCGCCTTGTGCATTAAATAGGACAGGTTAACAATTCATGGCGAAAAAAATCAGTTCAGGATCCGTAAAGGTGTCGTCAGAGGCAGAAACATTGGCTCTCCCGGTTAGGAAAGATCCACGTTTCCCATCCCTATCCATTGGAATTCCCAAAGAAATCACCTTTCAGGAAAATCGGGTTCCCTTAACCCCCTCCGCTGTTCAGTATTTTGTCTCAAACGGGCATAAAATCCGCATGGAGACAGGGGCGGGTAGAAACGCAAATTTTTCAGATTCGCAATACAGTGAGTGTGGAGCCGAAATTGCATATAATGCCAGGGAGGTATACGAGTCCGATATCATCCTAAAGATAGATCCGCCCACTTCCAAAGAGATTGAGTGGATGCGCCCAGGTCAGCTTCTGATATCCGCTTTGCAAATTAATCAGCTGGATGAGACCTTGCTGAGAAAAATGATGGATAAACGCATCTACGCTATGGCATATGAATTTCTGGAGGATGATTCCGGTGCTCTGCCCATCATTCGCGCCATGAGTGAGATTGCGGGTACCGCCAGTATTTTGATTGCAGCAGAATATCTCAATAACACACACATAGGCAAAGGCGAATTGCTGGGTGGTTTTGCGGGTGTTCCCCCTACCCAGGTGGTTGTAATTGGTGCAGGTGCAGTGGGAGAATTTGCAACCAAGGCGGCGCTGGGCCTTGGAGCCAATGTGAAAGTATTTGATAACAAAATGTATCGTCTGCGCCGTATTCAAAAGAGCTTTGGATTTCATTTGTATACCAGTACCATACAACCCCGTGTGCTGCAAAGTGCCCTCGAAAGTGCCGATGTTGTAATAGGTGCCCTTTCAGGAAAAGGGGCAAGGAGCCCGGTAGTGGTGACAGAAGAAATGGTTACCCGCATGCGGGCCAACAGTGTGATTATCGATGTGGCCATTGACAGAGGCGGCAATTTTGAATCCAGCGATATCACCAATCACGAAAAACCGGTTTTCAAAAAGCACGATGTGATTCATTATTGCGTCCCCAACATTGCCAGTCGAGTTAGCCGCACTGCCAGTTATGCCCTTAGCAATGTTTTCACCCCATTGCTCGATGAAATGTCCTCTCTTGGCGGCTTTGCTGATTACCTGAGACTGAAACCGGGTATTCGAAAAGGAACCTATTTGTTCAAGGGGAGTTTAACCAACCGTGATCTGGCCGACAAATTCGGCATTCGCTGCCATGATATTGATTTGATGGCAGGAATGTACCTTTAATACTGACTCAGTTATTTTGCAATTATTGTAATTTTGTCCATTACCGGAGCTTTCCGTAAAGCTTTCCATGAGGAAAAATCTTCCCGTGCCATGTATATCTGATTAATGTCGCTAAGGCTATCTGTAGGTTCTATTATCCTGAATGAATACCCGTTCCGGTTCAGATTATTCAGGTAAAATCTTACATCCGTATTGGATGCATTGCAATACACACCGTATTTTATGGTGTCGGAAAACGTGTTGTTTTTTAAATAGGCCACCAGCACTTCTTTTTTGTTGGGATTTTTTTGATGATGGTGAGATAAAACAATACGGTAAGCAGATTTCACCTGAAACAAAAGACCGATAATAACAATACTGAACGACATTTTGGGTAATCCGGAATGAATCCTTCTGAACAAGTCATCAAGCAGCTTTGCCATGCAAATTACCAACGGGAACATAAGCGGCAAATCGTACCAAAAGTTCTTACTGTGGCTTAGGCTGATAATGGGCAATGTGAAACAAATTGTGGCAAGACCCAATCGGGAAAATGATTTATGCCGCCATTGATAACCGGCCCAGATTAGTGATATAATCCCTAAGTATAGGTATCCTTGCAACCGGCCCTTAAAACCTTTGAGGTAGTAAAATATATCTGTATTTGCATTGTTTGCGGGAGTGAAACGCCCCATCCATTCTTCCGCATTCACCATGTGAATATAGCCGGGTTGCATTTGCTCCCTAAACGCATAGTAGCTTACAATGCACAATCCTGATAACGCAAACGTAATCACCATTTTAAATGTGAAAAGATTTTTGCGGTAATCTGCATCAAGTATACCCAAAGTCATTATTCCGGGTAAAATAAAGCCAACAGCAATGCTTTTGGTGAGCCATCCCAGCAACAGTCCCATGGCGGAAATCCAGGCCCAGCGAACCTTGCCTGAAGTTAAAAACAGGTATCCGGCTACCAAAATCACAATCTGAAAAAAGCACAGCATGGCATCATGGTCGCCGAATAAAAAACCATGGGGATGCAGCGTGGCCGGTATTGTGATGGTGGTTACAGCACAAAATAATGCAACCACCTCGCTCACCCCTTCGCGGCATAGAAACCAGAAAACTACAAATGCGATGCCCAGGGCGGCCAGTGCAGAAGGGAAACGTATGCCCATTTCAGTAAGGCCCCAGATTTTCGTTGAAAGGCATTGAGCCCAAATGAGAAAGGGCGGTTTTAATTCCCAGCTTTCAGGATTTCCCTGAAAGTATCTTACCAGCCACTTCCCATTTTGCAGCATTTCCTGCGTATTGACTGCATTTCTGGCCTCATCCCACTGCTGTATGATGGGTGCGGATAATGAATGGATGTAGAGAAAATACCAGATGCCTGTAATCACCAGCAAACCGGCTGCGATGTGCCTGCGGGAAAGGGGTGTAATCCGGGCGCCCTGCATGCGGCAGTCTATTCTATGCTGCGGAGAATTTTATCCCACCTTACGCCTTTGGTTTCGTATTCCATGTTATTGTCATGGATAAACGGTAAACCGTTTTCATCAATTTTAATAACCTTTTTAAGACTAAAGAAGGTGAATAATGGTTTTCCAACCACGTGATCTTCGGGAACATAGCCCCAGTAGCGACTATCAGAGCTGTTGTACCTGTTGTCACCCATCATCCAGTAGTAACCGTATTTAAATGTGTAGGTGGTTACTTTTTCATCGCCCTGTACAAAGCCATTTCCATCCCAGGTGATGCCGGCTTTCTCATATCGGTTTACGGCCAGCCTATACCAGTCCCAGTTGTCCTTGGTCAGGGTGATGGTTTCACCTCTTTTGGGCAGGTAAACAGGTCCATAGTCGTTCAGAGACCATTTATGTCTAAAATATAGGTTGTTGGTGGTGTCGGGGAATAAACTCACTGGCATGCCATCGTCTGCAATATCCTCGAAAATACTGCCCACAGCCGGATCCTTTTTTAACCTTTCAGCATTTTCTTTCCAGGTAAAAATAGTGTAGGGAATTAGTTTTTTACCCCGTTTTTCCGCCGCCTGAATATATTCAGTTGCTTTGATGGGAATGGTAAAATCTCCCAGGTCATTTCTCACAAGGAAATCGGTGCTGATGGGCTCATTCATGAGCAGGAGGTACCTTTTTTGTTGTTTGCCAATCATGGCCAGTGTGGTCCAAGGGGCTCCTGTTTTTCTCACCATCACAGCACCATTCACTATTTTCAGTGAATCACCGGGAATACCCAGACATCTTTTCACATAATTATCTTTTTTATCCACCGGAAACTCTTCTCCATCGGCCGGCCAGTTAAATACCACCACATCGTTGTTTTTAATGGTATACCAGCCCGGAAGGCGCATATAGGGCAATTCTACCGCATCGGAAAACGCAGTAAATCCCATCAGTTCTTTGTGGGCAATAACGGGTACGGTAATGGGTGTCATGGGAATGCGCATGCCCACTTTTACGCGGCTTACAACCAGAAAATCTCCTACCTTAAGATTGCCCTCCATACTTGGGGTTGGAATAACGAAAAAGTCAAAAAACAATGCCCTCATTCCCCCGGCTACATAAGCGGCAAATAATAGGGCATCGGCCCATTCCCGGGTTCCGGAGTGCTTAGGGATGTTCGTTTTTCTCCACTCAGCATCACCTCCGGGGCCTATGAATTTAAGGTCCTTGCGCATAGCAAGCACCGGCAAATAAACGAACGTGAACAGTATGCCGGTAAAATGCTGCCAGAATTTGAATTGCCCGAAACTTCTTAGCAAATCAAGGGTAATATTAAAACTGAAAAGAATGTTGATACAAGGGATAACCATACCCACCATGTACCACCATGGCCTTCCTACCATTTTAATCCAATACCACCAGCTGATGATGGGTAAAAATGCGGTCCAGGCCGGCTGTCCGGCTTTTTTGAACATCACAAACAATCCAATGCGGGTAAGCACAAATGTGAGTGCCCACATGATCATAAATAAGCCCAGTGAATAAGATTCCATGAATGTATTATTTCAGATTAAATCGACTCAAAATTAAGCATATCCTTCATGGAATACACACCCTGCTTTCCAATAATCCATTCGGCGGCCATGGTGGCGCCTATTGCAAATCCTTGCCTGTTATGGGCTGCGTGGGTGATTGAAATGCAGTCAATAGCACTGTTCCATTGGATAGTATGGGTTCCCGGTACCTCATCTTCACGCAAAGCCTGAATGGGTATTTTTCCGCCAAATGATTGTTTTTCATCGTTGGAAAGTTCCCAGTCTTCAAACAAAAGGTGTTCTTTGATAATCCCTTCTGCCATAGAAATGGCGGTGCCACTGGGGGCATACAGTTTTTGAGTGTGGTGAATTTCGGTAATACCTGCGGCATATTCCCGGTTTTTATTCATGATTCGGGCCAGGATACTGTTTATGTGGAAAGCGATATTGACCCCAATGCTGAAATTGGTTGCCGTAAACAGAGCGCCTTCATCCTGAAATAATAATTTCACATCCTCAAAATGTTCGTACCAGCCCGTCGTGCCCACCACCACCGGGATTCCGGCCTCACGGCATAGCGCAATATGTCCTTTGGCCAGCTCAGGGCGGGAGAATTCGATGGCAACATCGGCTTTCTTCAGTTCTTCTGCATCCGGTCTGTTTTCACTGCCGTATTTTCCAACGATTATGTGATTTCTTTCATGGGCGATTTTTTCAATGGCTTTGCCCATTTTTCCATACCCGATTAATGCTATTTTCACCCGACAAAGTTAATTTTAAAGCAACCAATATTTATTCAGGCATTGAATTCAATCATTTTTCGTGATTTTTGCCGCAGTGAAACAGGTAGGCAGAAAAAAGGCAATGCTGATATCAATCAGCGTTCTTATTGCAGGGGCATTACTAATGCTATATATGCTATTCGGCACTGCTGTGAAAACCAACAATGTAGAGAAGATAAGAATCCGAAAAAACTGGACGCTGCAGCAATTATCCGATACACTTCAGATACGTGCAGGCTTACGATATCCGGCTTTTTTTAAGGTATTGGCCCGAAACATGGGCTATTCTTCTCCAAAGCCCTGTCATATCAGCATAGTACCGGGTGATGGACTTTATGCAATTGTTCAGAAACTGAAGGAAAACCGCAATCAGACCGTAAATGTAACCATTCAGGGAAGTATGGATGCTGAAAGTCTTTCGCGTCTGTTCGCCTCCAAACTGGAGGTTAATGCAGATAGTTTTATGTCTATTCTAAAATCTAAATCAGCAATTCAGGTCTATGCTGATTTTAATGATACCACATGGCCGGCACTGTTTATTCCCAATACCTATAATCTTTATGCGTCAACCGAGACGCCCGAATTGCTTAAGCGAATGGCAAAAGAGTATGATAAATTCTGGAACCCAAAAAGAATTCAACGTTCTATCATACAAAGACTAACCTGCAAGGAAGTGATGACCATCGCCAGCATTGTGACAAAAGAAAGTAATAAGAGTGATGAATATGAGAAAATTGCCGGTGTTTATATCAACCGATTACGAGCAGGTATGTTGCTTCAGGCGGATCCTACGGTTGTTTTTGCACGTGGTAAAACGGGAAGGGTTTGGACAGCAGATCTTGCTATCCAAAGTCCTTACAACACATACCTTCACGAAGGGCTACCTCCGGGACCTATTTGTATTCCCAATCTGCAAAGCATAGAGGCAGTATTGAATTAT
This sequence comes from Bacteroidota bacterium, assembly GCA_041170685.1. GTDB lineage: Bacteria > Bacteroidota > Bacteroidia > NS11-12g > UBA955 > RGEC01. Next base: position 10,971 of record JBEDNI010000033.1, read on the forward strand.
AAGCAGCATAATTATTTGTATTTCTGTGCCAGAGCTGATTTTAGCGGCTATCATGATTTTGCGACCAATCTGTTAGACCACAACCGCAATGCTGCTGCTTTTCACCGCGCTATGAATGCACGGGGAATACAATAAAAAAGGCAACCAAATGGCTGCCTTTTTATCGAAAAATATTTTAAATTAATTTTTTTGGAACTTTATGATGCCGTTTTCATTTCCTTTAGTCCATTTCAGGTAATAAAAACCCTGAGGCAAATGACCGGTGTTGATTTGTAGGCCGGAAATCGCCACAGGATAGGCAGCCCCATTAATTCCGGTTACGCTGAGATGATCAACGGCTTTATTCAATGTTAAATTATCCATGCAGGGGTTGGGGAATGCCGATAATTTTACAGTCGCAATTTGGTTAGTGTTGCTGCTGGCATCCAATGTAAGAACTTTATTGGCTGTGGCAGCCTGGTCGCCGGTGGCTGCGCCTGTGCCGTTAGCTGCAATTCCTGCTGCATAAATGGTCACATCACCGGTGGGGATTGCGGGTGCCGTCCATTCATAGGACCATGCGCCTACAGCACTGGGCGAATTCTGAACCACAATATCGCGGTTGTTTGCGCTGATAATCCTCGAGGCTGAGGTAGCGTTGGCAGTAGTGCCTGTTTTTTTATTGGTGGCATCCAAAACGGTGCTTTGGAATCCTTTTGCCGCTGACGCGCCGAGCACTCCAACAACGATGGTGTAGGTTTTTCCGGCTTTGTACGAAGTTACAGGAGCCATCATACCCTTCTCAGTTACGCCAATATTGATGGATGTTCCTTGAACACCACCGCTGTGACAGGATCCGCAATTGCCGTCTGAAGACGGTGCACCTGTGCGGTCGTCGGTTCTGCCGCTTGAACTCCCCATTAATATTACGGCACTGGCCATAACGAGACCTGAAACGATTAAGTAATTTTTTCTCATTTTATAGATTTTAATTG
>JBEDNI010000034.1:0-12175 GCA_041170685.1 Bacteroidota bacterium
AAAAAATATTGATAATACCTTCTAAAAAGGAATCACCAAATTAAGTAATGGAAAAATAATATTTAATTTTCAGCCAAATCGGTTGGGCTTAACCTTAAAAGGCATGAGCATATCCTCCACCTTATCAATAATTTCTTTGGCTTGAAACACAATTTTTTCTCCTTCAGGAGTCAATTTCACAGGCAAACTTTTTCTGTCAAAAATGGTCACACCCAAACGGTCTTCCAGCACCCTAATTTGCTGACTGACGGTACTTTGCTCAGCGGCCACCACATCGGCGGCCTTACTGAAGCTGCCGGTCTCTGATACTGCAATAATGTACTGCAATTGTCTGAGCGTTACTAACATGCAATTTCAGACATTAAAAGGGCAAATCTTCGCCACCTGCAGAGGGGTCTGATGCAATATCAGGGTTCAGCAACATGCTATCTACATCCGCAGGGGTTTCAGTAACAGGCATTGCTGCGGGTGAACTACCTGCGGCGGGGGCATTCCCTTTGCGCTGTACATTCCATGCTTTGATATCATTGTACCAGCGACCGTTATACTCACGGCAATCAATATCAAAACTAACCGTTACATCTTCACCCTTTTGAATCTGAATCTGATCCACCTTATCCCCCCATATGGCCATGAGCGCACGTTTGGGATATTGACCGCCCTGAACTTCAAGAATAAACTCCTGCTTTTGCCAGGGATTACCACTTTTGTTGGTGCCCGTCACTTTGGGCAATACTTCGAAAACTATTCCTGTGATTTCCATAAATATAAGGCAAAAATATCAGATTTCCAAATCGGTTAATACACGCACTATCCACGAAGCAAAAATCACTTGGATCGGATGGCGTCTACAGGATTGAGTCTTGCACCGGATGACGCCGGCAAAAAGCCCGCCAACAAACCCACCAGCACTGATACACCCATACCCAGCAATACATCATAAGGCATAAGATACAAGGTAAATGCGCTGTCCAGCTGTTTTTCCAATATGAAATTCAATAGCTGAAGAGTTGCCCAAACCATCCCCAGCCCAATCAATCCTCCCAGCAGGCATAGGATTACGGACTCCGTGAGAAACTGGGCCAGAATAAAACTTTTTTTGGCACCGAGGGCTTTTTGAATTCCAATTTCCTGAGTCCTTTCTTTTACGGATACAAACATAATGTTGGCCACCCCAAAGCACCCTACCAACATAGAGAAACCGCCAATTATTACCCCTATCACTTTAATGGTTCCAAACAGTTCGCTTACGGCATTGGTAATCATGCTCATCCGATTGACTGAAAATGTGGGTTCCTGATAGGGGCCTATTCTTCTGTAACGCTTCATCAGCTGGGACGTTTCAAAGGATAAATCGTCCAACAATACACCCGGTGCCGCTTTCACTAAAATTTGGGTACCTTCCGAATTTTCCTTGTAATTCATGATGGACATACCCAGTTTAAGTGGAATCATTACTCGTTCATCCGCACTGGCATTGATAATACTCTGACCTTCCTTTCGAAATACCCCGACGACTCTACAAACCTGGTTCTTAATTCGGATTTCTTTGCCCAAGGGATCGGCACCCTGAAACAGATTTTCAGCGACATTGGCCCCAATTATACATACAGATCGGCCTGCCGCACTCTCATCTTCGGTAAAATAGCGGCCCAATTCCACATCGGCTTTCTGAACCTCATTATAACGATGAGACACACAATTGATGGGGGCCTGAGTCAATGAAATACCCTTGTATTCAATTTTCCCGGTTGAACCAAATGCAAAGGCGACAGCATTGGCCCATCGGGCGTCCATGTTTTCCTCCAGAAATCTTGCTTCATCTATACTGGTTTCAGGCCTTTTCAGGTACTTCCACCATGGATAATTGCCTCCAAACTCATCCCACGGCCATTTCTGAACAAACAGCACATCTGTGCCAAAGGACGAAAAATTATCATTGATGTTTTTTTCCATGGAATGAACCAGGGCGTACACTACAATAATGCAATAAATACCGATGGTGATACCCAGAACAGAAAGCACTGATCTAAGCTTGTTTTTTCGCAGTGCATCCATGGCCATACTCAGACTTTCCCACAGAAATGCACCCATTTTCATTATGGCAAATTTAGGTTTTTATTCCCATTAAATCAGGGCTTTTTATGAAGTCGGAGCGAATTAAACTCCCTGCGATAAATCAATCCTCCTCCCAACGTATTACCGCTCACCCCATTGGTAATGGTGCTATTATTTTGCTGTAACAACAAATTATTACTTCTGCTAAATGCTTTCACGCGCCAGTTTTCATTGCGGGTCATGTATTCCAGATTGAAATTCAGCGGCAGCGCCACATTGCTTACGAGCATTGCTACAGTAGGATCATAATTCACATCAAGTCTCAGACGCTCGGTCAAAAACCATTCACTGTTAATAAATACTTTTGTGTTGGTACCGGTGGCACTTCTCACATCGTCTATATTTACCTGAATGCGGGTAGGAATACCCAGTTTTGAAAAAATATCATTCACCACGGTACTTGCCACTCCTGAAAGACTGCTGCCTGCCACACCACTGCCACTCACCCCTCCGGTACCACTGCCTGTGGCAAAGGAAGGAGGAATGAAATTGCCAAAGAGTAAGAGTGCGACCGCCTGCCTCATGGTTTCGTCTTTATCCGATCGAATACGCTGAATTACAGAATACACGTCGCCGGAAGCACCTCCAGCTGCCTGTAAATCGGGTGCCTGTAAATCAAATGCTATCTCCGGCGCAAACAGATTGCCTTTCATTTGCAACTGACTGATGATGCGGGTAGCCGGATAATCCTTATTGGTAGAGGAAACGGCAGACATAAGTGCCGAGGGAGACAGTTTCTTTTCAAAACTGCCTGTCATGCTAATATTAACATTGTACGGATCCCCATCCCAGGCAATTACTCCGCCTTTATCCAACGCAATTTTTCGGGTAATTACATTAATTCCTGGCAGGGAAAATACGTAATCCCCTTCAGACACTACGTAATTTCCATAAAGTGAAAACCGCTCATTTTCATCATACAACATTCTTAATGTACCCGTACCCCTTCCCCTTATTACATCACCCAGTTTTTTATCGATTACAAACTGTGCTTCCGCGTCAGGTGTGGCCTCCAGGAATAAGTTAATTCTATGAATGGCATCACCTCCATCCTGTTTCACTCTGTTTAAAGCCGTCTTCGAGCCTTTTACCCTGAATTTAACATGTCCTCCACCAAAGGAAGTTTCCTCAACGGATGAATACATCAGGTTAATCAATGTGTTTTTCCTTGTTTTAAGATTAATATCCATTGAAATCTGATCCAGCGGCCCGAAAATTCTGCAATTTCCATCTGCGTAACCCACCCCATAATACAGACTGTTATCTTTTTCAGTTGTATTGAGTACTTTAAGATTTCTGGCACTGTCAATTCTTAAATCCAAAAACCAGTTCTTAAAGTAATCGTGTTTGACTGCGAGTTTTGCAAGGGCAAAATTTTTACCGGTTTCATCTACCAGCTTTGCGGGCTTGAAGGTATAAAAGCCGGTTTCGTCAGCCATAATTGAAGCATTCAGTTTGAAATAGGTATTGAGATAATCAATTTTAAAATACGCCCCGGCAATGTTAGCGCTGCCCGTAAGTTCCGGTTTATCGGCATTTCCTCCCAAATGGAAATTGCCGGAAATTTTACCCTCCTGAAGTGTAACCACATCCCTTAAAAAAGGCTGCATACATTTCAATGAAACATTGTCCGGTATATTGAGTTTAACGTCGAACTGTTCTCCTATTTTTCGTTTTTCGTAGGCAATACTCCCCCTGGCCGAGACTCCGTCCAGCGGTCCGTTTACAAAACCGGCTGTAAGCCCCAATCGTCCGGGCTCGCCATTGTCATTTAAACCCACATCCAAATCGCCATATTCAACCCCCATATATTCCAGGTTTCGGGCAGAAAAATCGCCCCATATTCTGGGTTTTTTAAATGCAGAGGAAATGTGAATACCGGCATTAATTCGGCCGTTTAAGCTATCCAGTCCCCCCCCCGGAAATAATGGATTTAAATTTTGCAGTGAAAAATTACCCGCATCAATGTTGAGCGTATCGGAATGAAGGTCAGAGACTACCCCGTTTACCTCAAAGAAAGCATCCCTGCTTTCGAAATACATATTATTGACTTTAATTCTGCCTTTTGGTAAAAACGTAATACCGGCATTTCCCGATACCTGCCACTCATTGTGCATAAGCTCCAGACGGCTGTTGGCCAGATGCATGGCCACAGAATCTTTGTAAACTTCACTGTGCGTGATAAAATCTATCTCTTCATTCCAGCGGGAGTCTTTCATTTTCAGCTCCATATTCACATCGGAAAGACAGGCAGTTCCGGTTATATCGATATTATTAAACCAGCTCGAATCGTGATGACTTATACTGGCGGCCGATATATTAAAATCCAAATGATTACTGTCTGCTTTTCTGGCATTGCAGCTTAATTGCTTTGCCGAAATCTGACCAACACAGACATCCATGGGATCAACTTTCAACGACATAGTTTCGGTTTTACCGTTGAACATACCCGAAGCAGCAAAGGCAGTAGTATTGAAAGATGGATGAAGATACCCCGCCAGCAGACCGGTTTGTGGTATTTGAATTGTAAATGAAAACGAGTCTGTAAATTGCGCATCGGTATGTCTAAACCGCCTTGAAAGTATGGTTGAAACCTCATTTTGAAGAACGGGAACAATATTTGCAATATTAAATTCTCCTTTAAACTCGGCTGTCAAGGCTTCACCATAGGCCAGAAGGGCACTTTGCCCTGCCTGATTCCACTTCTCTATTACCTGATTGGCAAAACTATAAACCCTTCCGGACCTGTGTACAGAAATATCCTTTATTGACATTTTGCCCTGTAGATCCTCTAAAGTAAAACCTTTCGCATTGACTGTGGCTATGCCAAAAAGCAGTGTTTGTGCTGTATCTAAACCCAGGTAAGACAGATCGGTGCCCCGGGCATTTACCATAAAATCCCACTGGGGATTTTTTGAATTAAAATTGGCAATTCCTTTAAAATCAACATTCAGTGCAGGATCTTCAAAATAAGCTTCACCTTCAAACTTATCTGCGTTTAAATCGCCATTAACACGGGCCTTGGTGAATGTTTTGCCCATAATCTGATATAAAGGAATATCACCATTTAAGCGCATATTAAATCTTTCGGCCGTGAGGCCCTCCCCTTCCACATCTAACTGAAAGGCAAAATCCCCGATTTCTTTTTCCAACGACAACAATTGGCCTAAGGCAAGACTTTGAGAGGAAAAACGGCCCGCGAACTGGGCATTTTCCATTCCTTCCTCAAAATTCATAAATCCATTCGCCTGAATATTGCCAATGTCTGCCTGCAGATTCCCATTAATATTGAAATCCAACAACTGACCAATAAAGTCGCCCTTATAACTTATAGCACCTGCTTTAAAAACCACATCGGGTAGGGCAATACCGGGCATCAGTCGCTCCAGATCTGAAGCATTTGTTTTCAAGGTTTCAATATTAAATTCACAGTACATGGTCTGCCAATCCGGCAAGCCATCAAAATACAAGTCCCCTGCAAACGTGGTTTGGCCAGCGGTGGATAGCGTTGTGTTTTTTAGCTTTAATCGATCAAAGGTGCCAGAAATATCGGTGGCCACTCTAAGCAATTCCCTATGCCCTCGAAGGGATTCATCAAAAATGGATAATTCATCCAAACAAATTCGGCTGTCGCTTACATGTGCCTTCCACTGGGTGTTGCTGATAAATTCGTCTAGGTGCTTATAGCCGGGATATTGGAAATGCAAATCGCCTTCTATCCATGAACAAGGCATTTTCAGGGTCATCTTTTCAAAATCCATCCCTTTATTATGGATATTACAGACTGCATTCATAGCATCAATCTGCAATCCGCTTCTTTCTCTGGTTTTGAGATCTACCGCTGTAAAGTGCATGGAATCATCAATCAGCCAAAAATCTCTGCAAATTCCAGTGATACCGCTAAATTCAAGATGATACTCATCAATTTTACCCGGAGTGGAAGGGTTGTGCCTTTCATCAAAATAATGAAACCTGGTGTCTTTAATGCGGGCATTAGCCCAGTAAACAGCCCAGGGCTTGGACCGGGTTTTAATTTTTTTAGGTGGTCCGTTGATGTAATCCACCAGAAAATCTATGTTTTGTCCTTTTACCCCTTTGTGGTGCCCTACTCTGATGTAACCCCCAACTATGTCACCATCAATAAAATCAATCTTTTTTGACAACCGATCCCATTTTCTGAGATTGAGTTCCAGCACCCGAATAAAAATCATACTATCTCCCTGCTGGTCACTCATAAAAAAGCCCTCAGCGTGGAGGTTTTGCACAAGGTCAAATTCGATGGACTTGATAGAAACCGAGCAACCCAGTTGCTTTTCCAAATGGCTGGCCACACGGTTTGCCAGATAGGTTTGTACGGCTCTGCTGCGCAGCAAAATACCCAGCAAACCTGCAGATAAAAGCAGAAACAGCAAAAACCTGAGTATAAACTTTCGTAATTTTGTCCGCCGCTTTTTCAACCGATTCGAAATTAAGGTAACTAAAGAGGCTCGCTATCCACCAACCATGCTACATTCCACTATATTGGGCATAGAAAGCAGTTGCGACGACACCGCAGTAGCTATATGGCACAAAGGCAAAATCCTTGCCAATATCACTGCAAGCCAGGCGATTCACAGGGAATATGGAGGAGTGGTACCTGAGTTGGCTTCCCGTGCCCATCAAAGTAATATTATTCCCACGTTGCAACACGCCCTTAATAAAGCCCAAATGGCAGTTGCGGAAATAGATGCCATCGCTGTAACGCAGGGACCTGGACTGATGGGTAGTTTACTGGTCGGTTTAAACACAGCCAAAGGGCTAGCCATGGCTCTCAAAAAACCCCTGGTGGGTGTAAATCACCTGCAGGCCCATGTGGCAGCACTATACCTGGAAGAATCCCGGCCGTCTTTCCCCATATTGGTATTGCTGGTAAGCGGTGGTCACACACAATTAATTTTGGTAAGTGATTACACCAAGATGAAGATAGTGGGCACCACCCTGGATGATGCAGCCGGCGAAGCGTTCGATAAAGCAGCCAAACTCATGGGGTTACCCTACCCCGGTGGTCCTCATATAGAAAATTGCGCTGCTGCGGGAAATCCCCTTGCATTTACATTCCCCAAGGCAAAAGTGCCCGGACTTGACATGAGTTTTTCAGGAATTAAAACTGCACTTCTGTATTTTCTGCGTAGTGAATCAGAAAAGAATCCAAATTTCCTTGAACATCACCTGCCGGATGTCTGCGCTTCTTATCAGCATAACATCATAGATTATCTAACCGATAAAACCCGGAAAGCCATTGAGGCATACAACCCACGGTCCATCGCTATTGTTGGCGGTGTTTCTGCCAACACAGCACTGAGATTACGCTGGCATGAAGTGGCGCGGGAATACTCCCAACAATGTCTAATTCCCTCCTTTGAATACTGCACCGACAATGCGGCCATGATTTGCATGGCCGGGCACTTTTTACTTGAAAACGACCAATTGCTTTCGCAGAGCGCACTCCCCTACTCAAAAATCTGAAACCCTGTAAAGTTGATTATATTCGCCGTAAAAACTGCGGAGAATGGCATACATACACCAACTACCGGAATGGCCTTCTTTCCATTACCAACATCACAAAGTTTCAGGATTGCTGGAAAGGGTTAATTTTCTTCAGGGGCAGCTACATGGCCGAATGGAAGGTTTTTCACCTGACCTCAGAAAACAGGCCATTATTCATGCTTTAACATTGGAAACATTGTCCAGCAATGCCATTGAAGACTCCATATTCGATTATGGAGAAGTAGAATCAGCGATAGCCAGATGTATGAAAATAAGGATGCCTTCCATGGTTGCTTCCGGTGGCATGGCAAAAGGTGCTGCCGAGGCACTGATTTCAGGCATATCGCATCAGGATAAGAAACTAACCGTTGAAAATTTATGTCAATGGCATACCCAGTTATATCCCGGAATTTCAACCCTTAAAATGGGTTCTTGGCGTCATACCGGACTGGAAATACGGGACGCTGCCATGCAACGAATCCGTTTTGAAGCACCGGCTCAGGAAAGATTGCCGGAAGAGATGAAAAAATGGATGCTTTGGGTGAATCAGGACACCGGTGAAAGCAATGTAATAAAAGCGGCCATAGCGCAATTCTGGCTATTAACCCTTCACCCCTTTGCGGATGGGAATGGTCCTGTTTCAAGGATAATTTCGTTTATGCTCCTGGCCAAGTCAGAAAGCGGCTTACCCAGATATTACGCCCCCTCGGTGCAAATACTAAAAGACAAATTAGCCTATTTTCAGATACTGGAAGACTCTCAAAAGAGCAACCTCAATATAACCGATTGGATTTCATGGTATTTGGGCATCATTGAGCAATCGATATTGGATGTGAAATCGTCTCAGGCATTCGTCATTAGCAGGCAAAAACTGGAAGACAAAATGTCAGAACTGGGCCTTCCGGGCAGGCAAAAAAGGATATTACAAAAGCTGTCTGCAACAGAAAAAACCAATTTCACTTGCCAGGAATGGGCAGATATAGCACATTATTCGGCAGACACTGCCCTGAGGGAAATTAGAATGCTGTTGAACCTGCGTATGTTACAGAAATTGCCCAAAGGGGGCAGAAGTACACGCTATAAAATTGTTTTTTAGTAAAGGTGTTGGGGATTGATGTAAAAACTTCAAAACACTGCCTTTTTAAGAAATAGGGGTACAGGATTGAATATAAGAAAAAAACCCGATAAAAGCAAGTTTTTTCCTTGAAAAATGGTTGTTTATTCTTGTTTAAAATCATTATTTTTGCCGTTCTTATAAAGTTATGGCTGTAATACAAAAGCTCAGAAATTCAGGTTTGGTGGTAGTGGTAATCATTGCCGCCTTGGTTTTGTTTGTAGTAGGTGATATACTAACCGGAAATCAACTGGGGTTAGGTGATGGACTTCAAGGCGTGGTGGGAACCATCAACGGCAACCAGGTAAAAACCAAAGAACTGGAGGAAAAAGCCCAGGATCTGTTCAATTCTTTTTTGGAAAGAGACCAATCCGGAGAACTCAATGATCCTGAAAAATTCAAAATGGCCATGGAGCAGGCATGGTCTCAGGGCTGGAGTGAGATTTTGAGAAATCAGACCATCGATAAAGAACTGAAACTTTCAGGTGTGGTTATTTCAGATGAAGATATCAACGACTTGTTGGTAGGACCCAATCCCCTGGAATACGTGAAAGGTGACCCGAATTTTCAGACAGATGGCAGGTATGACCGCAAAAAAGTGGAGGACCTTTTCCGCAAAAACAAAAAAGATAAAGCTCGTGTTCAAGCACTAAATCGCTATGTCAACAGCATTCGCCAGAGTGAGGGTATGAAGCGCTACGGAAATTATATTGCCAAATGCCTATACAAACCCAAATCAATTCGCAAATACGAATATCTTGCAGCAAACTCAAGCTTGTCAGGCAAAATTGTCAGTATCAACTACAGCACAATTTCCGATAACAGTATCAAGGTAACGGATGCCGACTTGGAAAAATACCTGAACACACACAGGGAGCAGTATAAAAACAAAGAAGAACTGAGGGACATCCAATATTTGGTATGGAAAATCATACCCAGTTCTGAAGACAGTGCCTATGTGCAGAAACAGGCAATGGGCGCCGTTGCATCCATGAAAGAAGAAACCAACCCTGATACCGCCGGTGAGGGTATTTCCATGTTTGTATCACGCGGTAGTTTGCCGAAAAGCACACCCAAGGAAGTTTCAGAAATCGTATGGTCGCTACCTACCCTTTCCGTTGCAGGCCCATTTTATAAGGAAGGAACTTACTCTGTTTATCGCAAAATTGCAGAGAAAAAGGATAGTACTCCATCTGTGAATGTGGCGCATATCCTCCTTAAGGTAGGTGAAGCACCCAATAAGCAACTGCTGGCTGACAGCGCTGCTGTTTTGTCGAAAGCCAATGAACTGGCCGCACAGATCAGGGCTGGTGCTGATATGGCAAAACTTGCTGCTGAATGGAGCTCCGATCCGGGCTCATCTTCTAACGGCGGATCTTATGGTTGGGTGGGAAAAGAGACTTACGACAACTATGTGGCTCCCTACAGAAATTTCGCCTTGCGTGCTACTCAGGGGCAGGTTGAGGTGGTAAAATCAGAGCTCGGTCTCCATGTAATGAAAGCACTGGCCAGCCCAGATTATACACAAATCAAATATGAAGAACAAAGGTTTGAAATTGTTGCCGGCACGAAAACCGTGAAAGAGGTGGACCAGGTTAGCCGCAAATTCAGAAATATGATTGTGGAAGGTGATGCGAAAAGCTTTCAGAGTGCAGTCGATAAAATGGGATTGAATGTATTGGTACAAAAGGATGTAAAATCCGACATCAGAAATTTACCCGGCATTGAGGAATATTCAGATATAAGGAGCATCCTTGACTGGATGTTTGACGCCACCAGAAAAACCAATGATATTTCAGACAGGTTTGCATTTTCAAACAGGCATGTGGTAATTTTAATGAATGGAGTAAAGAATACCGGCTATGCTGATCTGGAGGATGTGAGAGAAAAAATCGAACCATTGGTTAGGATTGAATTAAAAGCAGAGAAAATTGCTGAGAAATTTGAAAAAGCCATGAAAAACTCTAAGACTTTGGAGGAACTGGCACAAAAGACCGGAAGCTCAATTATTCCGGTGGATGGCGTGAGAATCAATCAAACCATGCTTCCTCAGTTAAACAATGAGCCCAAAATTGTAGGCGCACTGTTTGGCATTGAATTGAAAAAAATCAGCAAACCCATAGCCGGAAATAATGGTGTTGCTGTTGCCTTAATAGAAAAGCGGGATAAAATTGAAGTACCCAATTCTGTGCTCACGAATGCAGGTTTCCAGTACACCGGTGAAATGTTGATGAATTTCCTCGGACAATATGCCTCAAGGTCTGCAGAAATTTCAGACTACCGATACAAATACTCTGAAAGTGCAGAACTAAACGATTTGGGAAACATCGTCCTTAAACTGAAATAATTAAAAGGCCCCTAAAAATGGGGCTTTTTTAATGACGAAAATTCATCAAAAAGAAATCGCTGATTTGTATATTGCAAACAGATAATTTATACTCAACATGTCTGAAATAACACACGAAATTTCCCTTGACAATTTTCATCATCAGATTACCTGGTCTATTCAGAATTACTGTTCGCATGGACTAAATTCAACTGCTTTCCAGAATGTGGTCATTGGCGGTTTAGGGGGGTCAGGAATTGGAGGCCGTATTGCAAGACTGGCCACGATAAACCAATTCCCGCTTCCAATTGAAGTTTTTTCTGTCTACAATCTACCCGCATATGCCAATGAAAAAACCTTGGTAATCCTTTGCTCCTATAGCGGCAATACAGAAGAAACCCTGGCCATGTACAGTGAAGCCAAATCCAAGGGATGCACCATGATTTGCCTAGCCAGTGGTGGTAAAATCATGCAACAGGCGCAGGAAGACAACATCCCCTGTTATAAAATTGAAACGGGCTACCAGCCGCGCATGACACTGGGCTACAGTCTTAGCACGCTGCTACTCATACTTTCTGATTTGATTGGAATTGACGTTAAAAACAAACTCATACAAACGGCAGATCTGTTAACCCAAAATAAAGGGCTAAAAGACGAGGCCAACGCCATTATCAATGTTTTCCGACAGACCATTAGCGATAAGTTTGTAGTCATTTGCGATCCGGATTTTGAAGCCGTTGCAGTTCGTTTCTGCCAGCAAATTCAGGAAAATGCCAAAGGAGAAGCTTTCATTACCGTGCTCCCGGAAGCCAATCATAATGTGATAGAAAGCTATCAGGATAAACAGAATACCAATTTATAAACAGAATACCAATTTTATTTTGTTAAACAGTGGTAATAACAGCCGCACCAATCTGAGATTTCAGTTCCTAAAATCGTTGCTGGAAGAGCAGAACAACCGATTGTACACGTTTGAATCGTCCGGTTCAGACATACAACGCCTATTTGAGGTTATCCATATTCTGGATTGGGTGAGCATTTATGCCTCTGACCTGCGTAATGCCGACAACATGCATGTGCACATCATTATG
>JBEDNI010000035.1:0-11516 GCA_041170685.1 Bacteroidota bacterium
CTCTTGCATGCTGCTTGGCCGTCTCCAGCAGAATCTGTCCGTCCCGGCGGTTATCCATACTGAAAGAATTATCAATAAAAATACTCACCCGGGTTTTACCGGTTATTTGCGTGGAATTGCTGTTACAACCCGGAATGGCAAAAGCCATAACCAGGAAGGTAAAGGCAAGTATTCTGCACAATAGGGTTATCAGGTGTTTAAGTCGATTTTGATTTTTTGTTTCAATCTCAACTTCCTTCAGTAACCTTACCCGGGTAAATCGAATAGTTTGATACTTTCTAAACCTGAAAAGATGTACCAGCAATGGAATCAGCAATACGGCAAGTGCTGACAAAAACACCGGGTACAAAAAGGACATACCGCAAAGTTACGAAATTGAATCGTCGGGAAGCGAATAACGATTAATGATCCATTCAGGAATAGGTTTTGGACGGCCGGTTTGTAAATCCACCATGACATATTCTGCCCATCCTTTGCAGCATAGAACGTCATCAACGTCCCTCAGAATGGCAAATTCCACCCTAACAGAGGCAGTCCCCATACTTACAATGGCTGTTTGCACCTTTATGCTGTCTCCCAATTTTAATGGTTTCAGGTAGCGCATTTCAGTTGCAGACAAATACCAGCCCAAATTATGCTGCATAAATTCCTGCAAAGGCATACCATAGCACCTCTCCATTTGTTCCAGTCTGGCGGCAAATACATAATCCATGTAGCGGCTGCTATGCACATGACCAAATAAATCAATGTCATCCGGCCGAACTTGAAGTAAAGTTGTATGAACCTGAGTATTGAGGGGCATTAGAAGAGACCGTTTAAGGTACTCTCCACCTGTTGAACGATGAGGGATGCATGATCGGGGTTATCGGAAAAGTCCATATCATCCACATTAAATACCAGTAACTTACCCTTATATTCACTAATCCAGGCCTCATAGCGTTCATTTAATCTCTTGAGATAATCAAGTCTTATGGCATCCTCATAATCACGTCCACGCATTTGAATTTGGTGAACCAGCTTTGGAATTCCTGCTCTGAGGTAAATCAAAAGATCGGGTGGAGTTATCTGCTGGCTGATATTTTCAAAAAGCGCATTGTAATTTTCAAAATCACGGGTACTCATTAGCCCCATTGCATGAAGATTGGGAGCGAAGATGTAAGCATCCTCATAAATGGTTCTGTCCTGAATTACTGCCCTACTCCCCTTTCGGATATTTTGGATATGTTTCCAGCGGGTATTTAAAAAATATACCTGAAGGTTAAAACTCCATCTCTGCATATCTTCATAAAAATCAGATATGTAAGGATTGTCGTCCATATCCTCTAACTGCATTTCCCAGTCGTAATTTTTGGCAAGTAAATGGGTCAGCGTTGTCTTTCCAGCCCCTATGTTTCCTGCAATTGCAATGTGCATGGCCATAGTGCAATATTACTATGGCTTAAAAAAGGTGTGCAAGTGGTTTGCGAAATAAAGTTTTACACAAATCGGCGTACCCTACCTTTGCATTTCTTTCCGTGAAAAGTACTTTTAAGTTTAATCCAGGCCTCCTGGGTCGCATTATGAAACTCGCACTCCCGAAAAGAGCGGCTTTCTACAGTGCCATTTTTCTCACCATTCTACAAAGTTGTTTGTCTGCGATCCAACCTAATTTTTATAGCCATGCCATTGATTATTATATTCTGAAGGGAGCTTACGATGGTTTGGGGTTATGGTGTTTACTGATTTTGGCCGCACTAATAGTACAGACTTTACTGGGATTTCTCAACAGCTATCTATCAGAAACTATTGGTCAGGATGTGATTCTTCGAATGCGGAATTATACCTATAAACATTTATTAAATCTACGACAAACCTTTTTTGATAAGACACCTGTAGGCACATCGGTTACCAGAACTATCAGTGATATTGAAACCGTAACCGAACTTTTCTCCGCAGGGCTCATCACCATAGCCGGCGATGCTTTCCAGATCATTATCATACTGGTATGTATGTTCATTATCAGCTGGAAATTGACCCTTTTGACCCTATTGGTTCTCCCCTTTTTGTTATGGGCCGGCAATTTTTTCAGAAAAGGCGTAAGGGATAGTTTTCAGCAGGTAAGAAATGAAGTTTCCAGGCTCAATTCATTTCTTCAGGAGCACATAACCGGCATGCATATTGTGCAGCTATTCAACCGACAGGAGAAAGAATATAACAAATTCACAACCATTAATGCCACTCACAGAGACGCCCACATTCGCGGTATATTTTACTATGCTGTTTTCTTCCCTATCGTCGAATTTCTGGTAGCGACAACGCTGGCCATCATCATTCTGTACGGTACTGGCGGAATGATGAAAAATACGCTGCAACCGGGTGAATTAACAGCATTTATCATGTTTGTCAATCTGTTTTTTCGCCCTGTAAGAGCCATTGCAGACCGATTTAACAATATTCAGATGGGCATGGTGGCTGCTGAAAGAATTTTTGAACTGCTGGATAACACTGAAAATACTGAAACTTCCGGAACTGTCATTCCAGAAGTATTCCGTGGAGAAATTCGATTTGAAAATGTCTGGTTCGCCTATGAAGGAGAAAACTGGGTATTAAAAAACCTTTCATTTACGGTAAAACCCGGGGAGACTTTTGCCATTGTCGGCCATACAGGTAGCGGAAAAACAACTATTATAGGACTTATTGCGCGATTTTACCAACATCAACGTGGCAATATTTATGTTGATGGCATCAAAATAGAATCCTATAAGCTGGAATTCCTAAGAAAACGAATTGTATCTGTACTACAGGACGTTTTTCTTTTCAGCGGAAGCATCGCAGATAATATTCGGCTAAAAAATCCTGAAATCACAGATGAGGAAATCGCTGAGGCTTCAAGAATGATTGGCGCATATGACTTCATTCATCATTTACCCGGACAGTTTGATTTTAACGTAATGGAAAGAGGGATGTCGCTAAGTTTAGGACAGCGTCAACTTATCAGTTTTATCAGGGCACTTGCGTGCAAACCAGGAATTATCATTTTAGATGAAGCCACCAGCAATATTGACAGTGAAACTGAGGTGCTCATACAAAAAGCCATCTATCAGCTATTGCACAATCGAACCGCTGTCGTTATTGCTCACAGACTAAGTACCATAAGGCATTCCGGCAGAATCCTGTGTATGAAATCAGGGGAAAAATGTGAGGAGGGGACGCATGATGAACTGATGAAACTCAACGGAATGTACGCCTCCATGTATCGGGCCCAGCAACTATCAGGCGCCAATTTCCTGGAATAAAAAAGCCGACCTTAAAAAGGTCGGCTTTTCCGAATAATTGATAATTTTAGGCTTCTTCAGCTTCTGCTTCCATTTTGGATGCCATCAACCGATCGTATTCTTCTTTGGAGCCTGTGACCACATTATCCCAATTTCGCATACCGGTACCGGCAGGAATGAGGTGACCTACAATTACATTCTCCTTAAGACCTTTCAGTTCATCAACCTTGCCGGAAATGGCGGCTTCATTCAGTACTTTGGTAGTTTCCTGGAAGGATGCAGCACTCATAAAGCTTTGAGTTCCCAGTGATGCCTTGGTAATACCCATCAGCACCGGCTGTGCTGTTGCTGATACGGCGTCACGGTATTCCACCAGCTTTTTATCCTGACGGCGAAGTCCGCTGTTTTCCTGTCTCAGGTCTTTCAGGCTTACAATCTGACCCGGGTGCATCTGTTCACTTTCGCCGGCATCAGTTACCACCTTTTTGTCCCAAATCCAGTCATTCTCAGACTGAAGATTCCAACGATCGGTAATTTCACCTTCAAGAAAACGAGTGTCTCCCGGATCATTGATTTCCATCTTCTGCATCATCTGCCTTACAATGGTTTCAATGTGTTTGTCGTTGATTTTTACACCCTGAAGACGGTATACTTCCTGAATACCATTCAATACATAACGCTGAACAGCACCGGGACCCTCAATTCGGAGTATATCCTGTGGTGTGATGGCACCATCACTTAATGGCTGACCTGCACGTACAAAGTCACCATCGTGGACCAATATGTGCTTACTCAATGCAACCTGATAGTGTTTCTTCTCTCCGTCCTTGCTGGTAACGATAATTTCTTGGTTACCACGCTTGCTCACACCATACTCTACCACACCATCAATCTCGCTTACAACAGCAGGATTAGATGGATTACGTGCTTCAAACAATTCTGTAACACGGGGTAGACCACCGGTAATGTCGCGGGTACGGGTAGCACTTCTGGGGATTTTTGCCAGAATATCACCGGCCTTAACACTGGCTCCGGCTTTGGCAACCAGAATTGAACCTACAGGCATGTTAAAATGCTTATTCAAATCAGCCTTACCATGCACTGCGATTACAGGAACTTTGGTTTTGTCCTTACTTTCCACAATAACCAGTTCGCTGAGACCTGTTTGCTCATCCCCTTCTTCACGCATGTTAACACCTTCAATGATGTTATCATACTGAACCGTACCGTCAATATCAGAGATAATCAGGGTATTAAATGGATCCCAGGTACAAAGCTTATCTCCCTTTTTAACCGTAGCACCCTCTTTTACCATGAGTTGTGCACCATAAGGAACGTTATAGCTGGTAATGACATTGTTGCTGCGCGAATCCAGAATTCGGATTTCTCCGCTTCTGCCCAACACGATTTCAACCTTTTTCTTTTTACCAGACTCATCATCTACCACTTCCTTGGTTACCGTGCGCATGCTATCAAAGTTGATTAACCCTTCATATTTGGTTTCGAGGGTATTTTCAGCGGCTATGTTCATCGCTGCACCACCGGTGTGGAACGTACGCAGGGTAAGCTGTGTACCGGGTTCACCGATAGACTGGGCTGCAATTACACCCACCGCTTCACCAATTTGAACCATGCGGCCTGTAGCCAGGTTTCGGCCATAGCATTTTGCACAAACACCACTCAGTGTTTCGCAAGTCAGCACGCTGCGAATCTCAACTTCTTCTATACCCGCAGCATCAATAGCAGCAGCCATTTTTTCAGTTACTTCCTGTCCGCCGCTGCCCAGCAGTTCTCCAGTGGCATTATCAAACACATCATCTACCAGACAACGACCCAGAATTCTTTCATTCAGGGTTTCAGCAACTTCATCGTTATTGATAATGGCGGACATAGCGATTCCCCTTAGGGTTCCGCAATCTTGCTCTGTGATAACTACATCCTGGGCTACATCGTGCAAACGACGTGTGAGGTAACCTGCGTCGGCTGTTTTTAACGCCGTATCTGCGAGACCCTTTCGGGCACCGTGCGTAGAAATAAAGTATTCCAATACATTCAAACCTTCTTTAAAGTTTGAAATAATGGGGTTTTCGATGGTATCGCCGGTTCCGCCTCCACTGCTCTTTTGTGGCTTGGCCATCAGACCACGCATACCGCCAAGCTGACGAATCTGCTCGTTAGAACCACGTGCACCTGAGTCAAGCATCATGTAAATCGGGTTAAAGCCCTGATCATCCGAACTCAGTTCCTTAATAAGTACACGAGCCAACTGATTGTTTACGCGAGTCCAGAGGTCAATTACCTGGTTATATCTTTCGTTGTTGGTAATGAAGCCCATGTCAGCGTTCGACTGGATTTCCTGAACCTCTTCGTAAGCTTTGTTCACCAGTTGATCTTTTTCATCAGGAATCTTCACATAGCTCATGTTAAAGCTAAGACCACCTCGGAATGCATAGTGGAATCCAAGACCTTTGATAGCGTCGAGGAAGTTGGCTGCTTTGGCAACACCGGCCACACGAATCATTCCGGAAATAATATCACGGAGATTTTTCTTCTTGAGAAGCTCGTTGATGTATCCGTATTCCTCGGGTACAACCTGGTTAAACAGGATTCTTCCCATGGATGTGTCAATTACCTTCCAAGCGAACTCATCATTTTCTTTAACGCGCACGCGGCACTTAACCTTAGCATGAAGGTCAACTCTTCCCTCATTGTATGCGATTATGGCTTCCTCAGCAGCATAGAAAGTCAGGCCTTCACCTTTAACAGGGTGGGCTTTGGTTCCTACACGATCTTTGGTAATGTAGTACAATCCCAAAATCATGTCCTGTGAAGGAACAGTTACCGGAGAACCATTTGCAGGGTTGAGAATATTGTGAGAAGCCAGCATAAGCAACTGTGCTTCTGCAACGGCTGCATTGCCAAGTGGAACGTGCACCGCCATCTGGTCACCGTCAAAGTCAGCGTTAAAACCGGTACAAACCAGAGGATGCAACTGAATGGCTTTACCCTCAACCAGTTTAGGCTGGAATGCCTGAATACCGAGTCTGTGCAGTGTAGGAGCACGGTTTAGCAGTACGGGATGACCTTTCAGTATATTTTCCAGAATATCCCAGATAACCGGATCTTTCTTCTCTACAATCTTCTTTGCGGTTTTAACAGTCTTTACAATGCCCCTTTCAATCAGTTTGCGAATGATAAAGGGTTTGAAAAGTTCCGCTGCCATATTTTTAGGCAAACCGCACTCATTGAGTTTCAGGGTAGGTCCTACCACGATAACAGAACGACCCGAGTAATCCACACGTTTACCCAACAGGTTTTGACGGAAACGACCCTGCTTGCCTTTCAGCATATCGCTGAGCGACTTCAAAGGACGGTTGCCTTCACTCTTAACCGCACTGGCACGGCGGGTATTATCCAAAAGTGAGTCTACGGCTTCCTGAAGCATGCGCTTCTCATTTCGTAAAATAACTTCGGGTGCTTTTATTTCGATAAGACGCTTGAGGCGGTTATTACGTATAATAACCCTGCGGTACAGATCATTTAAATCTGAAGTCGCGAAACGACCTCCCTCCAGGGGAACCAAAGGACGTAATTCGGGTGGAATTACGGGCAACATTTTCATCACCATCCACTCTGGACGATTCTCACCTGTGCGCTGCGCACTGCGGAAACCTTCAATTACCTTCAAGCGTTTCAGGGCTTCCTGCTTGCGCTGCTGACTGGTTTCTGTTGCCGCCTGGTTTCTCAGATCATAGCTAAGTTTGTCCAGGTTAATACGGCTCAGAAGATCATTTAGAGCTTCTGCACCCATTCTGGCTATAAACTTGTTTGGATCATTGTCATCCAGCAGCTGATTTTCTTTGGGCAAAGAATCTGAAATATCCAGATACTCTTCCTCTGTGAGGAGATCCAGATAATTACAGTTTGAGGCTGCACCCGGCTGTATTACCACATAACGCTCGTAATAGATAACCATATCGAGCTTCTTAGTAGGAAGACCCAGCAGGTAACCAATTTTGTTGGGCAACGAACGGAAGTACCAAATATGTGCTACGGGTACCACCAGATTGATGTGCCCCATGCGCTCACGACGTACTTTCTTTTCTGTTACCTCAACACCGCAACGATCGCAAACGATGCCTTTGTATCGAATACGTTTGTATTTTCCACAATGACATTCATAATCCTTTATTGGACCAAAAATGCGTTCGCAGAAAAGGCCACCCATTTCGGGTTTATAGCTGCGATAGTTTATGGTTTCAGGCTTGGTAACCTCTCCAAAACTGCGGCGGAGTATGTTTTCCGGTGAAGCCAGCGAGATTCTGATCTTGCTGAAGTTGCTTCCGATTTTTTGAACTTTCTTTTGTGTTTGCATGTTACTGATTCTCTCAGATTTATTCTATAAATGAAACTTCCAGACCCAGACCTCTCAATTCATGTACAAGTACATTAAATGATTCGGGGGTTCCGATATTACTTATGTTCTCACCTTTCACAATGGCTTCGTATGCTTTAGCCCTTCCGGTGATATCGTCTGACTTAACTGTGAGAATTTCACGCAGAATGTTAGATGCACCGAAAGCTTCCAGTGCCCAAACTTCCATTTCACCGAAACGCTGACCACCGAACTGTGCTTTACCACCCAACGGCTGTTGGGTAATAAGACTGTAAGGACCGATAGAACGGGCGTGCATCTTATCATCAACCATGTGTCCCAGTTTAAGCATGTAAATGATACCTACCGTAGTGGGCTGGTCAAATTTCTGTCCAGACAAACCGTCATTCAGATAAACCAGTCCGTTCTTGGGTATTCCTGCCTTGTTGGTCCATTCTTCGATTTCTGCATTGCTGGCTCCATCGAAGATAGGGGTTGCGAATTTCACACCTAACTCTTTTCCGGCCCATCCCAGAACTGTTTCATAAATCTGACCTAGGTTCATACGGGAAGGTACCCCCAGAGGATTCAGAACAATGTCCACAGGGGTTCCGTCATCCAGGAACGGCATATCCTCTTCACGCACAATTCTTGCAACAATACCCTTGTTACCGTGACGACCGGCCATCTTATCACCCACTTTCAGCTTACGCTTGGTGGCCACATAAACTTTTGCCATTTGCAAAATTCCGGTAGGCAATTCATCACCCACACTGATGGCATAATGCTCACGCTTGAAGTTAGTTACTTTATCGTTATATACATTGATGTAATTGGTCAATGCACGCACGATGAGTTCATTTTTATCTGCATCTGCGGTCCAGTTATGGTAATTTACATTACTGTAATCAATGCTCATCAGATTTTTCTGGGTAAACTTGGTACCCTTGCTGATCAGCTCTTCACTGTACATATTGAAAACACCCTGACTGGTTTTACCATTCACAATCTGGAATAATTTTTTAACCAGTTCGTCTTTGAACTCGGCCATTTCACGCTTGTGATCATCTTCCAGTTTTTGCAACCTTCCTTTGTCGCTGGCGCGAATGGTTTTATCTTTTTTGCTCTTGCTGAACAATTTCTTTTCGATAACCACACCGTCTGTACCAGGAGGCGCTTTCAAGGATGCATCTTTCACATCACCGGCCTTATCGCCGAAAATAGCCCTAAGCAGTTTCTCTTCGGGTGACGGCTCGGTTTCACCTTTGGGTGTAATTTTACCGATAAGGATATCACCTTCTTTCACCTCAGCACCGATTCGTATCAGACCGTTCTCATCCAGATTGCGGGTCATCTCATCACTGACATTCGGGATATCGTTGGTCAATTCCTCTTCACCACGTTTGGTATCACGAACTTCCAACTCAAACTCAGTAATGTAAACGGTGGTGTACCAATCGTCTTTTACAACCTTTTCTGAGATTACAATCGCATCTTCGAAGTTATAACCCTGCCATGGCATGAAAGCTACTTTCAGGTTGCGACCAAGAGCGAGTTCTCCACCCTGAGTAGCGTATCCTTCGCAAATAACCTGACCCTTGGCAACCTTATCACCCTTCTTCACGATGGGGTGCAGATTGATACAGGAATTCTGGTTGGTTCTGCGGAATTTGGTTAACTGATACGTTTTGGTATTTCCGGTAAAGCTTACCAAATCATCATCAGAATTATGCTGATAACGAATTCTGATCTCACGGGCATCCACGTATTCAACAACGCCATCGCCTTCGGCGTTGATGAGAGAGCGGCTGTCGCGAGCCACTTTTTCTTCCAGGCCGGTACCAACGATAGGAGCTTCAGGCTTTACCAGAGGCACTGCCTGACGCTGCATGTTTGAACCCATCAGTGCACGGTTGGCATCATCGTGTTCCAAAAAGGGAATTAGCGAAGCTGCAATAGACACAATCTGGTTGGGTGCCACATCCATGTAATCCAGTTTGGACGGGTCCACCAGCGGGAAGTCACCTTCCTTACGGCTTTTTACCAACGCTGTTTTGAAATTGCCTTTGGCATCTACTTCGGCATTAGCCTGTGCTATGGTTTTTCCATCTTCTTCTTCAGCGCTGAGGTAGGTAATTCCTTCCTCTATCTTGCCTTCAACTACCTTACGATAAGGGGTTTCGATGAATCCCATGTTGTTGATTTTAGCATGAACACACAGCGAAGAAATCAAACCGATATTAGGACCTTCAGGAGTTTCGATGGTACAAAGGCGTCCGTAATGTGTATAGTGTACGTCACGAACTTCAAAGCCTGCTCTTTCGCGGCTCAAACCACCCGGACCCAATGCCGACAGACGACGCTTATGCGTTATTTCCGCCAGGGGATTAATCTGATCCAGGAACTGAGATAGCTGGTTGGTTCCGAAAAACGAGTTGATTACGCTGCTCAGAGTTCTGGCATTTACCAGGTCTTGAGGTGTGAATACTTCATTGTCGCGAATATTCATTTTTTCGCGAATCGTACGCGCCATACGGGCAAGGCCTACCCCAAACTGGGCATAAAGCTGCTCACCTACGGTCCGCACACGACGATTACTCAAGTGATCAATATCATCAAGTGCTTCCTGGCCATTATAAAGATGAATAAGGAACTTGATGATACTAATGATATCATCCTTGGTCAGAACCTTCACATCCATTGGCGTATTCATATTCAACTTCTGGTTGATACGGTAACGCCCTACATCACCCAGATCATAGCGTTTATCCGAGAAAAACAGACGCTCAATAATACCACGCGCAGTTTCTTCATCGGGTGGATCTGCATTCCTCAACTGACGATAGATTACTTCCAGCGCCTCTTTACCATTGTTGGATGTATCTTTCTGAAGCGTGTTATAAATTATATCAAAATCAATGTTGCCGGTGTTTTCAGTATTCAGAATTACGGTTTTGACACCTGCATCTACAATAACATCTATGTGTTCGTCAGCCAGAATGGTATCACGTTCCAGAATAACCTCATTCCTTTCAATAGAAACTACCTCACCGGTATCTTCATCTACGAAGTCTTCAATCCATGTGCGTAGCACTCTTGCAGCAAGCTTGCGGCCGATTACTTTTTTAAGACCGGTTTTGCTAACCTTTACCTCTTCGCTAAGTCCAAAAATATCCAGAATATCCTTGTCGCTCTCAAAACCTATGGCTCTAAGCAGGGTGGTTACCGGGAATTTCTTTTTACGATCGATGTAGGCATACATTACGGCATTCACATCGGTGGCAAATTCGATCCAAGAACCTTTGAAAGGGATTACCCTGGCTGAATAGAGCTTTGTACCGTTAGAGTGAATGCTTTGTCCAAAGAACACGCCCGGAGAGCGGTGCAATTGGCTAACGATTACCCGTTCAGCGCCATTAATGATAAATGTACCATTGGGCGTCATGTAAGGTATGGTGCCGAGATATACATCCTGAACAATGGTTTTAAAATCTTCGTGCTCAGGATCATTACAACTCAATTTCAATTTTGCCTTGAGGGGAACGGCATAGGTAAGTCCGCGTTCGATGCATTCCTGAATGGTATATCTGGGTGGATCTACGAAGTAGTCCAGAAATTCAAGAACGAATATGTTTCTGGTATCAGTGATAGGGAAGTTTTCACGGAAAACCATGAAAAGGCCTTCTCCTTCGCGTTTATCTGCAGGAGTGTCAAGCTGAAAAAATTCCTGGAAAGATTGCAGCTGTACATCGAGGAAATCGGGGTATTCAATGGCATGTTTTACTTTGCCGAAAGAAACCCTATTGTTTTGTAGTGTGCTCAATTTGTTTTTGTTTTTTTAGGTACGACAATGGATGTTTGACTCAATAAACGCCCAAAAGGCCCGC
>JBEDNI010000036.1:0-11449 GCA_041170685.1 Bacteroidota bacterium
ACTTAATGTTACATTAACAAAATAAAAAGCCCGGCACTAGGCCGGGCTTTTTAAAATACAAACTGACGTTTTATTAGTTTCTAACTACCACACGCTTGGTGGTGGTCTGTCCGTCGTTGCTCAGGCGGATCATGTAAACTCCGTTGCCATACTGAGCCAGGTTGATTTCGGTGTAACCGAGTCCTGATTTCAGATTGTCAAACGCAGCTACTTTGCTTCCTGACACGTTGAACACTTCCACGCTCACAGGCTTGTTGTTCTGAAGCATGTAGCTAAGAGTTACCTTACCGCTGGTGGGGTTAGGGAACACACTCACTGCATCTTCCAGACTGATATTAGCTGTGCTGAGGTAGGTATTCTGACAGTTAGGAGGATAGTTCACAAACACAGGGCGAGTAACCATCATAGCTTTGTTGCCGCTTGGATCAGAAAGGGTGTAGTTAATGTAGTAAACACCGGCTTCGTAAATGTTGACATTATGGTTCAACACTGATACCAGAGGTGACAATGTAGCGGGTGAGTAATAGTTGTCGCTGATTACCAGACCGCTCATGGCCCAGAAAGGAGTACCAACGCACACGTTCATGGCCGGAGCAAGAATCTGAGGAGCGATGCGATCTACTACATTTACAGTACGAACTGCAGTTGTGCTGTTACCGCTTTCATCGGTAGCAGTGTAGCTTTCAGTGTATGTACCCAGTGTGTAAGGATCTACTGTGCCGGTTTTAACAACACTCACTTTGTTCATTGGGTAGAAGTTGTCGCTTACGGTAACGTCGCGAGAAACATAAGGTGTGTTCACATCGTGGAAGATGATAGACTCGGTGTTCAGAGCTACAACAGGTGCAATGTAATCATCAACCTGATAGTTAATCACGAAACCATCTTCATCGGCGGTGTTTCCGTTAGGATCTACAGCAGTGTAAACTATGGGGTAAGTAGCACGAATGGCAGTGTTTACAGGTCCATTGAAACCGGCAGTTTTAACCACGTCGATAGCACCGTTACACTCATCCTGCGCATAAATATTATCTACGAACACGCTATTGATCTGAACCTTCACAATGGTGTTGTTTACGATGCGGTTTCCTACGCTGTAGATACCTGGCTTCTTAGTGTCACGCACCTGAACGGTACGGGTCTTTGTTGCAGTGTTACCCTGAGCATCACTTACAGTGTAGGTCAGTACATAGTCACCTACCTTAGAAGTGTTTACAGAGCCACTGATGATTACAGCAGTAGTCAGGTTACCATCAACAGCATCGGTTGCGATTGCACCGGGCTCGCTGTAGGTACCGCACTGCTCTACTTGCTCTACTGCATTTCCGTTGAGGGTAAGAGTTGGAGCAGTTCTGTCAAGTACTACATATACTGTACGACGCTTGGTTACAGCGCTGTTGCCTGAGGCATCAGAAAGGGTAAACTCGATGCTGTAGATACCGGGTATGGTACAATCCAAGTCAGAGTTTACATTAACTTTCGATGTCATGTCACCTTCGGTTGGGTCATTGGCAGTGTAGGTAGTGGTAGCAACTTCAGCCCAGCAGCCGTTGGCAGTGCCGGTACGCTCAACATAAAGTGTGTCTTTACCAATCAGGGTAATTACGGGTGCTGCACCATCATTGGCAAGGGTAATGCCATAATCTTCAAATTCACCCACAGTATTTACACCGCAAGGTGTATTGGTAAAGTTACCATAGCTGCTGGCTACACGCAGACGGGTATTTCCTTCGAAGCTGGCAGATTTGTTTGGTACTGTGAAGGTAGTAGTAGCATCTAAACCGCTAATCATACCGGTAGACATCACTTCTTCACCTGCATCATTAAAGTCGCCATCTACGTTAAAGTCAATCCACGCTTTGTAGTTAAGACTGTTGCTATTGGTTAGACGAGCTACATCCAGGGTGTAAGATGCACCGAAGGTGAGGGTAGCTTTCTGAGTAGCAGAGTAATCAGAATAGGCTTTTTCACCGCTGGTAGTTTCGTTATTGATGAGTGTAGTTGAACCTTTGGTCAATGTAACCTTGTTGATTCCGATGTCGGAACTTACCAGGTCAACCAGAGGCACGCAGTAATTCAATGCACAAACGTATTTATTCTTGATTACTTTTTTCTCAGTGGAACCTGCAGGATTTTCAGCTGCGTTCCAACCTTTCAGAGTAAAGGTGTAGCAACCACCCTGATCAAAGCGAATTGAAATTTTCTTGCTGGTACCTACCAATGAACCGGATACTACGGTGTAGGTGGTTGGGAAAATGTTCCACTCAAAATTGGTAGCGTAATCAGAGGTTATTGTGAAATCAACTGTCTTACCGGCATCAGGACGAACGTTGCTGGCTGTGAAATCAAGAGAACCTGCTTTGGTAGGGGTTACGATATCAATGGTTTTGCAGAATGTATCGGCACCATTACAGGTGGTAGCTGAAAGACAAACATTGTAAGTACCATCTGCGGGGAATACACGATTAAAGTTTTCTGAAACAGCTTCAGGATTTCCATCGATGCTCCATTCCCATGCGGGTGCACCCTGTACGTTAGATGAAGTATTATCAAATTCAACCTGAGTACCGATGGCAGCAGGGTTGTACATGGTAGACCAAGAAGGATTGGGCTTAACGGGAGGAGCGAGATCTGAATCCCAGGTAGCGATGAAACCTGAATCCTGGCCTGAAGCGTTGGATTCGAAAGTGATGTACATTGCACCGCTCTTGGCAGTGAAGGTTGAACTACGGTAAGTAGCCTGGTTAGCGCTGGTGATACCTGCAGCAGGAGTCAGTTCTTTGCCTGCGTCTGCCTGACCTGCATCGTAGATACGGAGACGGTCGTTAGCATCGGCAAAACGAATCTGTTTGAACTTCAAACGAATTTCTTTGGCACCGCAAGGAAGGATTTTGAAATAGTCTATACTGGTTTTGCGGTTTGAGCTGTAGTTAGCGGAAGGACCGGCATGGTCATACAGCGTACCTTTTTTGTTTTCACCCAGGGTGGTGATACCAATATAAAACTCTGAAGGAGGCGTACACTCAACATATTGAGTTTTGCAGGTTTTAGTAGAAGCGCCTTTGCTGTTTTCAGCAGTCAGACAGAAATCCCACTTACCCACTTCGTCCATAAAGAATTTGGCATTTTGTGCAGTGCTGGTGTACAATGAACCTGTAGGTGAGGTGGCTTCCCAGCTCCACTTGTAGGCACCATTGGTAGAAAGGTCAAGCATTTCTGCATCGTAATATATTTCCACAGAATTGGACTTGGCAATGAAATCAGCGGTTGGAACATTCACGGGACTAACGATGGTAACAGATTTGGAGATTGAGTCTTTCAGACCGCAATAGCTCACCAACATGTTCACGTCGAAAGTAGCAGGTGGCGAAGGAGGTGTCCAGATGGCACGTCCTACTGTTCCGCTGGTAGAAACCGGGGTCACGTTAGGTCCTGAATAAGTCCAGGTATAAGTGTAAGCTGAGTTAGGGTTAGCAGCGTTGAACTTAACTACGGTATTCTCATAGTTTGGACCTGTAGGAACGATGAAGTTAGCCACGGGTGGAGAACCTACTTTCAGGTTTACTGCCACATCAATAATGTTACCGTAGGTACTTTGAGTACCGCAACCCATGCTGGTGTTTACAGTAGAATAATAATAGAATCCACGGAAACGCATGGTGCTGGCACCTGTAGCAGACCAACAAGGCAACTTAAGGGTAGATTTTACCGCTGTAGTTCCGATTGAGGCCCAGGGACCACTGGAAGGATTGGCGATACATTCTGCCGCTGAAAAGCTGTTGTTGCGATCATAATCAAGCCAAATGCCTACACGGGTGAGGTAACCCCAACCGTAAGCATCAACAGAACCGGTGATTTCCAGGGTAAGATCCTGACCGGCAGTGATGTCGATAGGATTGCCTGAATTTACCAGCACGTTGTTGGTTGCTGACGTGGTTGAACAAGCCAAGCCGGAATAGCTTGCGAGTGTTCCGCCGTTGTCACTGATTTTGATTTCCACGATGTTACCACCGTAGTTGTGTCCACAACCCCAGGAGTTCGTAGCGGTGCAAATCTGCCCCTTTGAACCACCCGGCATCATGGCCAGAAAGCCAATGCCCATAAGGCCTAGCACTCTGGTGATTTTGGTAATTGTTAGCTTCATAGTATGAAAATTTATTTGTAGTTGTTGCAATAATAGTTAAAAAAAAGACGTAATACCCCTCAAAGGTTGCATAAATTTTAAAAAAAAGTTTCCGCTTATGACAGAAATATGACTTTTCTGTTAAGGTTTCATCAATCCCGAACGATCATAATTTGCTGCCCTACCCTGATTTCACTGCCTTTCAGCCCATTTTGCCGCTGTAAATCGGCAACAGAAACTCCATACCTCCGCGAAATCTGAAACAGTGTTTCACCAACAGACACTATATGTGTTTGATTTTGTTTGTCTTGTGTAATCTTATCGCTACCCTGCACCCGTAACTCCTGCCCTACCCTGATTTGATGGTCTGTAATTCTGTTCCATTTCACCACAGAATCCGGTGAAATTTTATATAGTCGGGAAATACTAAACACGGTCTCACCTCTCATTACAGAATGAAACATGATTTTTCGATTGGGGAAAGGTATGTCTGCAACAGTTTTATCAGTGATTTTTTCCGGTGTAATCAGCACCACCTGCCCGGGAACAGGATGTTCAATATCTGCATTATTTTTCTTCAGTTCTTCAGGCCGCTTTCCGCTCTGACTTCCCAAACTCTGCCACGTATCGCCTTCCTTCGCTATTCTCAATGCGGAATCACTATCAGGCAGCAGTTGCGGACGGTCTTTTGTATCAACTTGTTTTAGAGAGTCATTATATCTTTTTTCCCGCAGGTATATAATTTCCCCGGGCTTCAAGGGCTTTGATGCCACGATTTGATTAAATTTTTCCAGTTTTTTTAGTTTCACTGCATGTTGCTGACTGATATCTCGAAGTGTTTCTCCCTCTCTTACGGTATGAAAATCCTCAGTTGCTCTGCGTTTCTTGGGCTTTAGGTAAATTATTTCTCCCGGTTTCAACTCTTCACCGCTTTTCAAATCATTGTATTTGTATATCTGCCACGATCCCAAATCATAGAGTCTTGCTACATCTTCAGGTTTCTGGCTTTTCTGTGCAATTACGGCCGGCAGACCATGTTTCTGTATCAGTCGGCCTGCTGCCGTGTCCGGTGTATCATAATCTTCACCCAAAACCGTCATACTATCATACATAGATAGACGATACCGATCAATTACACTTATAATGATGTTTCCGTACGCCGGATTGGTGGCATAACCTGCCTGCCGTAATCCGTGGGCCCATGCCTTATAATCTGTGGCAGGCAATCCAAATAAAAAATCATACCGTGATGCCCCTTTCAGAAAAAGACTGTGGTCTCGATAACTTTCCATAGCGCTGCCATATCCCCTGAAACATTCATCGGGTGCATCATCATCAGCCAAACAAAAATTACCCGTCCAGTTTTTGCGACACTTAATTCCAAAATGATTGTTGCAGTCTTTGGCCAGCTTGCTATTTCCACTGGCACTTTCCAAGATACCCTGGGCCAGGGTAACCGAAGCCGGTATCCCATAAATCTTCATTTCCTGCATGGCGGCGAACTTGAACTCCTCTATGTATTGGACCGTATTCATCTTTTGTGCCATGATATTACAGCACAAAAACAAATGGAACACGCACACAAGCAACCAACGAAAGAAACGCATGATATGGACAAAAATACAGAACGAAAAAAAAATGCTTCTATTCTTTTTCGCACAAAAGTGCATAAGCCATACAACGTAATCGGGTTAATTCACATCTGTTTGTTACCTATTAGTATTACACTGTTTACACGAATAGTCCTGAAAATTCCGTTTTTTTGCAATAATTCCATGAAAATACAGCCTTACATCGTCCTTTTACTGTCAGCTATCACGCTTCCGTTGACAGCACAAATGAAAAAGCCCACTGCCAAAAGCATGACTTTTTCAGCTACGAAGGTTAAAGTGGGTGACATCATTGATATCACCATCAGCATGTCGCCGGCACCCGGCATGCATATATACAGTGAAAAAAGCACCTGTGCCGAAGATGTGGGGTACACAAGGGCTTCACTCTCCTTTAGCGGAGACCATTTCATAACAGTAGGTAAAAGTATTGGGATGGGCGATGATATGAAAACGGATGAACTGGCTGAATTAGATAAAATCAATTGCAAAACGGGTGTCTTTCCGGCCAAAGCCATTTTCAAACAAAAGATAAAAATTACAGGAAACATTCAAAAAATAGTTTGCAGTTTTAGCGGTCAGATGTGCGATGAAAGCCAGTGTGTGAAGATAGAAGAAACACTTGAAGCGCAGAATCCCATTACTGCAGAGGGTCCGTCAGCAGAGACACCAACACCCCTAAACAATCCGGACACCTTGAAAAACATCAAATCAGGGGATACTCCCATCCTAAATGGGGCAGAAAAAAACTCATACAAATCGGGGACAGGCAATTGTACCGAACTAAAATATAGCGGTAAGCTGGGCAGTGCTAAAAATGAAACTGCCAACAAAGGGCTGGGGCTGGTATTCTGGCTTGCCTTTACCTCCGGGTTACTGGCACTGCTAACGCCTTGCGTATTCCCTATGATTCCGATGACTGTTGCCTTTTTCTTGAAGAATGAGGATAAGAAAAAATCAGTACGTGACGGTTTTGTATTTGCCGGGGCCATCATACTAATTTACGTTATCATTGGGACACTGGTGAGTAAGCTGGTGGGGCCCGATGCTGCCAACTGGCTTAGTACGCACTGGATTCCCAACGTTTTCTTTTTCATTATTTTCATAGTTTTTGCGGCCAGTTTTTTTGGTGCCTTCGAACTAGTTTTGCCTGCATCATGGGTAAATGCGATAGATAAAAGAGCAGACAAGGGAGGAATTGCTGGTCCTGTGTTCATGGCGCTTACCATTGCACTCGTATCCTTTTCCTGCACCGGTCCTATTGTTGGGACGGTTTTGGTTGAAAGTGCCAAAGGTGGCCTTAGCACACCCATCATTGCCATGCTGGGATTTTCATTGGCATTCGCCCTCCCTTTTGGCCTGCTGGTAATATTTCCAAGTTACATGAAAAGCCTGCCCAAAAGCGGTGGCTGGCTAAACAGCGTTAAAGTGGTTTTAGGATTCATAGAGTTGGCTTTTGCCCTAAAATTTTTAAGCACGGCAGATCAAACTTATCATTGGGGTCTATTGGACCGGGAAATATACCTGGCCCTGTGGATAGTTATCTTTTCGCTTATGGCTATTTACCTGATGGGTAAAATCAAGTTTTCGCATGATAGTGACATCCCCTATTGGTCGGTTACCCGATTAATGCTGGTCATCACCACATGGTCTTTTGTAGTTTACCTTATACCGGGACTATGGGGTGCACCACTCAAATCGCTGGCAGGCTATTTGCCTCCTATGCACACCCAGGATTTCCGCTTGGGTAGGGAATCTGACGCTGCGGAAGCTACAGCTGCAAACTGCACCACGCCCAAATATGAAGGAGAATTGCACATACCTCACAGTATTCAGGGTTATTTTGATTACGAGGAAGCACTGGCTTGCGCCAAAGCACAGAAAAAACCTCTGTTTATTGATTTCACGGGACATGGATGTGTAAACTGTAGAAAGATGGAAGAGAAAGTATGGAGCCATCCTGAAGTACTTAAGATATTGAAGAATGATTATGTTGTCGTTTCGCTATATGTGGATGATAAAAAGATCAAGCTCAGTGAATCAGAACAGTTCAAGGGCAAGTTTTCCGGTAAAATGATTACAACCCTGGGAGAAAAGAATGCGGAGATTCAGGCATGTTATTTCAACAGCAACAGCCAGCCCCTTTATGTTCTAATGACAGGGGATGAAATTCTGCTTCAACATCCCGGAAGCGCAGAGACCTTCGAATACAATGCCGAAAAATTTAAGGTTTTTTTACAAAATGGGGTTAGTGAATTCAAAAAAATACAACCATGACACTGGAAAGAATCAAACAACATTTTACCGAAGCCGCAGAAACACTGCGTTTGTTCACGGAAGATGAAGAAAACATGCAGCGAATTTCACGGGCAGCAGGGTTGATGGCCGAATGTTTGTTGAATGGTGGTAAAATCATCAGTTGCGGCAATGGGGGCAGTCACTGTGATGCCATGCATTTTGCAGAGGAGCTGAGCGGCCGCTATCGAGGTAATCGCAGGGCTCTGGCAGCAATCGCCATCAGCGACCCAAGCCACATAAGCTGCGTGGGCAATGATTATGGTTATGATTTTATTTTCAGCCGATATGTAGAAGGACTGGGTAAACCCGGAGATATTCTCCTGGGAATCAGCAGCAGCGGCAACAGCCGTAACGTGATACTGGCGATGGAAGCTGCCAAAAATCAGGGTATGAAAACCATTGGACTAACCGGAAAAGATGGAGGTTTAATGGCACCTGTGTGTGACGTGGAAATAAGGGCGCCCAAGTCTGAATATGCTGATCGAGCTCAGGAAATACACATCAAAGTAATTCATGCTTTGATTGACAGCATAGAACAACTGGTTTTGAAGTAATGTATTGTTTTATGCAGGCAAAATGATATTTTCGCCTGCATGGATATCCGCTTTCGTTTAATCTTACTCAGCTTCATGCAATTCTTCGTTTGGGGTGCATGGCTCATCACCATTGGTACGTATTTTTTTGTCAACAAACTGGGCAGCGGTGAGCAATTTGGGGCTATTTTTTCCACCCTGGCCATATCCTCTATGGTCATGCCTGCCATAACCGGTATCATTGCAGATAGATGGATGAATGCGGAGCGGCTATACGGCATATTGCAGATTTCATATGGTGCTCTTTTATGGCTTGTTCCTGAAATGAAATCTGCCGATGAACTGTATTGGTTAATCATGGCAGCCATGTTTTGCTATATGCCCACCATTTCTCTGTCTAATTCCATTTCATACACATTACTTACCAAAAGCGGCCATGATGTCATCAATATGTTTCCGCCCATTAGGGTCTGGGGTACCATTGGATTTATCGCAGCCATGTGGGTAACCAACCTCACAGGAAGCAAAGCCAATGCGCAGCAATTTTTGATTGCAGGCACAGCCGCCATCGGACTTGGACTATACGCTTTCACCCTACCCGCCTGTAAACCGGCTAACATGAAAGCCGGTACCAACAGCATTTTCTCTCAGCTGGGGTTGGATGCTTTTAAACTGTTTGCCCGATACAGAATGGCTTTATTTTTTATATTCTCCATGTTTCTTGGGGCCGCGCTGCAGCTTACTAATATGTATGGGGATACCTTTCTGGACGATTTCAAAAACAATCCGTTGTATGGTCCGGAATCTTTTGTGGTAAAATATTCAACCATCATTATGTCTATATCTCAGGTGTCCGAAACCTTGTTTATTCTGGCGATACCTTTCTTCCTCAAGCGGTTTGGCATTAAAAAAGTAATGCTATTCGCCATGTTTGCGTGGGTGCTGAGATTTGGACTGTTTTCTTTCGGCAATCCGGCAGAAGGATTATGGATGATCATTCTAAGCTGCGTTGTGTATGGAATGGCCTTTGATTTTTTCAATATTTCAGGATCACTGTTCATAGAAACAAACACAGAATCCGGCATCCGTTCCAGCGCACAGGGATTGTTCATGATGATGACCAACGGCGTGGGAGCATTTTTGGGCAGTAAAACCAGCGGCTGGTTGATAGACAGATTTTATCTTCACGGGAGCGAAAAAGACTGGCATTCCATCTGGTTGAGTTTTTCAGGATATGCATTGGTTACCGCACTGCTTTTTTTGTTCCTATTTAAGGATGAGCCTCTTAAGGAGGCTCCCACCCATATTGTTCATTAAACCCGTTTGTCAAAACGAGCATAAGGATCGACCCTGCTGTCTGCATCCATAAACCATCCCGGTTTTGAATCCCGGGTAAACCTGCGATATGGTTTTCTTAAAATGGCTGCCATAACAAATCCGGCAATTGCACCTGAGAGATGACCTTCCCAGGAAACTTTTTCCTGCCAGGGAAATAATCCCCAAATCATGCTTCCATAATACATGAGCAACATAAAGGCTAAAAGCCTTAAACGGCGGTTTCCGGCATTAAATCCGGCCGTAATCAAATAGCTGAATATACCATAAATAAAGCCGCTGCTACCAATATGTATGGTACCCTTATTACCTATAAAAAAAAGCAGCAAACCTGCCATAATCCAAATTGACAAGAGAATCACGGAAGTCAAATGCCGAAAATGCACTGCTATGAGCAGTATACCCAAAAACAATTGCAAAGTATTACCCCATAAATGAGCGAAATCCTTGTGCACCAGTGGCATGAGAAACACACCCTGAAAATGGCTTATATCGCCCGGGAAAAGGCCCCATGCGTATGAAAGACCGTGCTGAAACTGAAAAAAATAATAATTTCCTATGGGAAATACTGAAATAAGCAAGGCCAGTATAATGGGTTTTGTGAGGGACTTCACTTTTTAAAAGTTCAGTGAGCCGTTAATCCATTCCGGATCCATGACCGCATTCCACCTTTTGTAAAAATCAATGGCAGGTTGGTTCCAGTCTAAAACTTGCCATGTAAGGCGTTTATAGCCATTAACTTTCGCGTATTCTATACAAGACTCAAACAGTGCTTTACCAACACCGTTGCCTCTGAATGTTTCTCGCACATAGAGGTCTTCAAGGTATAATACAGGCCCCTTCCAGGTACTGTAGCGAAGGTAGCATAACGAAAATCCCATGATGACGCCCTCGGCATTTTCTGCCACCTTCGCAACATATAGTGGAGGATTAATGGTAAATCCGTCATGCAACAGGCGATCTGGGGTATTAATTACTTCATGGGGAGCCTTTTCAAATTCAGCCAACTCATTTATGAGGTGAAAAATAGCAGGAACATCCGCCTGAACAGCAGCTCTAATGACAAAGGAAGTGGAGGACATGCTTATCGAACGATCAATCGAAGAATTCTGGATTTATCGCCACCGGAAACCTGAACAAAGTAAACACCTCTATCTAGCTTAAGATCGGCAACATCCACTCTTACTTTGGCACCTGCAAACTCGGTTTTTTTTATGGGTGCTGCGTAAATAACTTCTCCCAGTACATTACTGATGGAGATTCTCGCATTCGGGTAGTCAGTTTCTGAAAAAGACAGATTAATATGAAACCAAGTACCGGTTACCGGGTTAGGGTGCAAGGTAAACCCCGGACCCGGCTCAATCATGGTATTGGGAGGGGAAGTGCGCGCGGATAATGGAAGGTAGGCGCTTCCGGCAGAGAACAACAATAATAGGCAAAGTAGTTTTCTAACCATGGTTCTACTGCAAATATAACAAAAAAAGGGCACTTAAACAAGTGCCCTTAAATTTTTCTCGAGAGATGAATTACTTCTTCTCAGCGGCTTTGGT
>JBEDNI010000037.1:0-11524 GCA_041170685.1 Bacteroidota bacterium
ATAACAGCAATATTTTTATGTAATTTAACAATACGGTTGATGTAACTAATGCAGGTTTCTTGATGCCCTCAATCTGCCCAATTTCTGAGGGATTTGCCATCAATTTTTACATCTGTTAAAATGGTAATGCCATTTTTTACACGCATTTCTGCCCAGCACTTACGATTGCTGTCTGCGGTAGCTGAACGCAGCGCCTGTTCTGCTTTTTTTATCTTGTCTTCACTCATGAAATAGCGTTCCTGCATAAATGAAAACAACAGCATTGTATCATCTTCTTCCATTACGGAGCCGCCGGAATTGTTAACCTTTACCCAGTTATCCCCACCGGGAAATGTTCGGGCTACTTCTACCGGACGGGCAAATCCGGTGTTTTTATCGTTAATCAGTTTCACATAAAATTTTTCATTCCACTGCAGCGGGCCAAGGGGCGTTTTAATGCGGTCTTCTTTGAAACTCAGTGCCAGGTAGTTACCCCTGAACATATCATAGGGATCGTATGCGTTAAGTTCCAGACGGAATAAGGCCCCTTGATTACGTGTGTTTTCCAGTTGAAATAACATTCCGGTAAGCAGTAATATCTGTATTATGCCCATTGCCCACAGCAGTCTTTTACCCCACATTTTTTTGTTCCTTTCCTTTTTTGCCAATCACAAATATGTTGATGAAGAAAAGCAGAATTCCCAGACCGATGAAGAACAAGCCGCGTGCAAGGTAACCCTGATTAACATCGCTGAATCTGTATATCAGCAATAAAAACAGCCAGAGCAGCCCGTAATTCAGCCACAGCAATGATTGACTTTTGACCCCTTTTTGCAAATAGTAAATCCCCAGTCCCAGCATTATAAGGTTGGTAAGAATCATGCCTGCAAGTGGAGCGAATTTACCTAAAATAAAAAATGCAACTACAAAAATAATGACGGCCGCAACATCAGGTTGGATATCTGCCAATGCAACTTTGTTTTTTTTACTGATGAAAATGAATACGCCTGCGGCAATCAAGCCCAGACCAATCCACAGGAGTTTATCGCGTATAAAATTTGACTTTAGGAAGAGTTCATCATGAATTATATGATCCCAGAAGAAGCGATAGCTAAACATGCTAAATATGACAAAAAGGCCCATTCTGCCCCAAAATCGCAGTCCATTAATGTCGAATCGATCTTGATAATATTTCAGCCATTCACCGAGAATAATCAATACTAAAATCAAGCCGGAATAAACCAAAAACAGCAACTCTATATTTTTAGCCTGCCATCCCAATGTTCCCATGCCCAAGGCAAACAAAGGAGGTAAAAACCAGCTGTAAACCCTTAAAAACGCAATGGCATTTCCCTTTAAATAAACGTTTCTTGCAGATACAGCGATACAGCCCAGCATCCAGAATATATGCATCGGATGAGCATCGGGACTATAGTTGAAACCGGAGGACATTACAAACCAGCTTGCCAGAATTGTATACAGCAATAGAGAGAGGCGACCTGAAAGGATTATCTGGGTGGGCGTAAACACCAGGAGCCATGAAAACAAAAACGATTCCATAGATCCGGCTATGTGATATACCTGTGAAATGAGGGAAATGGAAGCACCCAAGCCAATCAACTGTGAAAGTGAACCCAACTCCATCCAGATGAGGTTTTGGTTTTTTTTGAGAGCCGCAAATAACATCAGGGCGGTACCTGCGAGGGCCGGCATCATTGCCACAGCAAGGCGCATGGCATGGGGTAGTTCGTCCCAGTTGTGGGCGATGATTAGCAAAACACCCAGGCCCACCAGTAATCCCGCCAGCAATGAAATCCAGAAGATCAGGCCCGGCATTTTACCTTGCTTTGCTTCCATCCAGGCCAGAATTTGCTTTTCCTGATCCTGTGTAATGATTCCTTCTTTAACCCATTCGGGTAGGTGTTTTCTGGTTCGATTCATTCAGGCAGTATAAACGAATATACCGAAAAAAAGCGGGATTTCCAAATTAATTCACCTCAATCACTTTGCGGCTTGTAGCACTAACACAGAAAAAACCCGCCAGGCCACGTTTTTTTGAGGGGTTAAAAGGAAACATATTGGTCCCAATATTGCTTGGGGGGGTGGCGAACAGGCCTCCATTCTGGTTTTCATTTACAATAAGCGTCAGCCAGTAAAAGGCCTCCGGGGTAAGACTGTGAATTTCAATCCGCACATTGTCGCCAACCCGGTATGGTTTATTAAAATCATTGATGGCACCATAGCGAATGGGCCAGATAAAAAGCCCCCCATCCTGCGATGAATTAGGGCTCCCGGCTTGGTCGTAAGCCAGGTTTATATCGTAAATTGCACTGCGGAAGGTGTCGTTGTACCATGTTTTGATCCAGTAAACATTGCCCGTGCCTGGTAAATCATTGGCAGCTAATTCTACGTATTTACCGGGTGTAAATCCGGGGTTATCGCCGGTTTCATTTACCACAAACAAGCTGTCGATTGTTGCCGTAGGATTCAAAGTGGAAAATCCAATCAGGGTATCCTGACCTTCGATTACAACCAGAGCATAGGTTTTTCCAACCGTAAGGGTATCCCCGATGGCGGGATTGGGATTCCATATGTAATTGCCATTGCCACTGTCGGCAAACAAAAACAAACGGGCGTTTGAGGTATCTATCAGAACTACAGTGGCACCCCCTATGGGTGGTTCTGTTCCCGGCGTAGTGAAATAAGGATTACTCTGGGTAAGGCGAATGCGCTGGGTTTCATGCAGGTTATTAACGAATGCATCAATTACCAGTTTGGGTTCACCGGCATCTACATTAACATTGATGGGGTCTTCGCAAGAAGTAAATACGGACAAAAATATAGTGGCTAAAAAAAACAGCTGTAGTATTCTCATGTTCAGTTCCATTTAAAATTATAAGAAATGGCAGGCACGAAACTGCCAATAACACTGTATCGTATGGCCTGATTGATGTTTTGAGCCTTATAATTCGTGGCAAAGTAAATGGAGAAAGGATTTCGGCGGTCGTAGGCATTGTATACGCTGAACACCCAGCTTTTCTCCCATTTTTTTGTTTTTCGCTTGGTATAGGTTGCGCTCAGATCCAGGCGGTGGTAATCCGGATTACGCACATTGTTTCTGGCATTGGAGCCAATATCGGGAACAATGTAGCCCTGCACATTATACTGGTTGGAGTAGAATGTGGTGGGGGTGCCGGAACTAAACACAAAATTGGCTGAGGCATCCCATTTGTCAGATAGTTTATATTGCAGCACTACATACAGGTTGTGGAGGCGGTCAAATCGCACCGGAAACCACTCATTATTGTTGATGCCGCTTACCTGCCTTTCGCTTCGGCTGATTGTGTAAGAGATCCAACCGGTTAGGTTGCCGGATGATTTGCGCACATAAAACTCTGCTCCATAGGCCCTACCGATGCCATTCAGCAATTCGCCTTCCAGCAGTTCATTGAGCAGTAAATCAGCCCCATCTACGTAATCCACCTGGTTTTGAAGACTCTTATAATAGGTTTCAAACGAGGCCTCAAAATCATTGCCTGAAGGACCAAAATTTCGGAAATAACCAATCGTATACTGATCAGCCTTTTCGGGTTTGATGTTATTACTGGTAGGTTGCCACACATCAAATGGCACACTGGCGGATGTATTGCTTATCAGGTGGAGGTTTTGTACCATGCGGTTATAGCCACCCTTGATACTTGACGAATTATTTAGCTGGTATTTGAAGCCAAATCTCGGCTCGGGATTGATGTAGGATGCAATGGTTTCACCGGAGGCAAAATCGCGTGTGTTATCCAGAATTTTTCGACCGGAGGGTGTGGATGCATCGCGGTAATAGTAGGCCTTACCTTTACCCAGATAATGCCAGCTACTAACCCGAATTCCAATGCGATAACTGAACTTACCGGTGGGATTGTATTCATCGCCTGCATAAACAGCATTTTCCAATGCATACTTATCGGGCAAGCTAAAATTAAATTGCCCGTTTTTATTGGTGGCTATTGCTGTACCGGGTTTAAAGTTATAGAATGTGGATTGAGAACCAAAGGTGAGCTGGTGTTTTGGGGAGAGATAATAATTCAAATCCACTTTAGCACTATTGTTGATGATAAAGCTCTTCCAGTTGAAGGTTAAATCGCGGTTTTTAAATTCGATGTTATAGCGGTATCGGCTGTAGTAGTAAGTAAAATTAGAAAACAGCTTTTTATTGAAAACGTGATTCCATCTGGCTGTTACGGTACTATTGCCCCATTTAACGCCAAATGCATTAGGGGCACTGAACGCATCGTCGCCGAAATAGCTGCTTATGTAGTAGTGGTCACGCCCCCGGCTGTAATTAACCTTGGCAGTCAGGTCATAGAAGTAGAACTGACTTTTAGACAGATTGCTGTCCAGAAAAGGCTTGGCCAGTGCATCAATGTAACTGCGGCGTCCTGCCACCATAAAACTTGCTTTGTTTTTCACGATGGGGCCTTCCAATGTAAGCCTGCTGAATATGGTTCCTACACCGCCGTTGGCCTGAAACTGTTTTTTGTTTCCTTCTTTCATCCGCACGTCGAGTGTGCTGCTAAGACGTCCACCGTACTGTGAAGGAATACCGCCTTTAACCAGTTGCACATCTTTTACCCCATCGGGGTTGAAAATGCTGAAAAACCCAAACAGGTGGGCAGAGTTGAATATGGGTGCTTCATCCATAAGCACCAGATTTTGATCAATTCCACCGCCCCGCACATTGAAACCGGAGGCACCTTCTCCCACGGTAGATACGCCGGGCAGCAGCTGTACGGCTTTGATTACATCGGCTTCGCCCAGAAAGGCCGGTATTTTTTTAATGGTCTGACTGTTTATGTTTTGCGTGCTAATGTCAATTTTCCTAACATTGTCATTGCGGTTGGCTTTGATACTAACCTCGCCCATACCCACAGTTTGTTTTAAGAGGCTAATGTTTAATATGGTATGGGTATCCAGCTTAACCGGAATTTCAGAAGGATCATAACCCGGAGCCTTGGTAATTAACCGATAACTGCCTTTTTCCAGCGTTATGCTAAAAAAGCCGTAGGCGTTGGTAGTCACAGATACATTGCTGTTTTGAAATGCAACCACTGCTCCGCTGATACTCTCGGCAGACGCACTATCGCGAGCATAGCCACTTAAAGTAAACTTTTGTTGGGCCTGCAAGGCAGAAAACCCTGATAATATCAACAGCAACAAATATCTCGGCACTCGATACAAAGTTACAGAGTAACAAAGGATGAGGGAATTTTGTTCACTGAAATCAGACGAATGAGGGCTGATATACGACATAAAAAAAGCCGCTGCATCGCAGTGGCTTTTGGAGGTTTAAGGTTTTGGATTACTCAATTACGAGTTTCTGCACACCCACACCATCATTGAACTGAAGGCGGAGCATGTAGATACCGGCTGAAGCATTCAGGTTAACCACGTTGTGTACGGGGCTAAGATTCATTTTCTGAACACTGCGGCCGTTGATGTCAACCAGTTCTGCTGCAACCAGGCTGCGGTTAGTCCAGTTGTTGTGGATTACCACCTGATTTTTGGCAGGGTTAGGAGCAAAGGTTACATTGCTGCTCAGGTTATTCTCGCGAATACCCACAGAAGTTTGAATACCCATGCTCACGGCCAGACGAGGTGCTACATATCCCATGATACTGTCTACATAAAGAATAGCACGTGATTTACCGAAAATTTTGTGCAGCGGGTTTGAAGCGTTGCCGTTAGCAATAACGGTAGCGGCGTTTGGAATACCCAAGGCTTTGATAGCAGCAGTGTCCCACCATTCATAAGGTCCTGAACCGTTGGCAGCACCGGCAATGGGGAACAAGCCATCCAGGCCGTCATTGATTTTGTTGGCCTGCATGGTGTAAACATCATATACTTTGCCCTTGTATGAAGCGTTGTTACCAAATTTGTTGGTACGGCTCATCACATCATAACTGCCTGATACGTCAATAACGTTCAGGGGAGGGTTGGTACCCGGTACGCTTACTACACCCAGTTTGTAGGGTGCGAAAGGATCCTGAACACCATGAATGCTGATGATGGGCAAGCTGCCTTTTTCCAACCAGCTACTGTCACCCAATGCACCGCCAATGTTGAAGGCAATGGCTACATCTGAGGTGTGACCTTTGTGATTTTCCAGACACAATTGACCCAAAGTTCCTGGGATTTTGAAACCCAGACGGTCACCCATCAGTAAGCTGTCCTGCACCATCCAGCGCTTGGCGTTTACATTATAAAATTTCTCAAGGCGAATCTCTGCCTGACGATCCAGGGTGGCATAGGCCAGTGTTACGTATCCACCTGTTCCCTGACCACCCACAGCTATTTTGGTAGTATCAACAGCGTAGGTATTGGTATTTTTTGCGTCTTTCTTAAAATAACGAACGCAGGCAGCCAAATCCTGAACACCGCGGTAAGCAGCGTTGATGATGGTTTCGCGACGTACGTTTTCGTCGGGGCTGGTGGGGTTCCATCCCAGACGGTAGCTCATAGAGGCCACCACATAACCGCGCTGGGCAAGTTTCTTACAGAAAGCCACCGTAGCGCTGTCATCGCGGGCACCGGTAGTTCCGTTATTTACATAGCGAGGCAAGAAGTTTCCTGTGTGTAGAAAAATTACCAGTGGCTTTTTGGCGTCTGTGTTTCCTGTTGAACTAAAAATATCCATCGTGAGATTTTCAGGGGCAGGGCTGCCACCGGAAAGCACCGGTAAAATGGAGATGTGGGTTGCATAATTCACGTTCTTGGTAACCTGAACAGTGCTTTCTGCATAGATGGGATCCACGTACTTAATCTGCGCAAATGAAGCTACAGCCAGAAGCATGGTGGATGCTGAAAGTAATAGTTTTTTCATGTATTTGAAAGGTTTAGTTAGTTGCGAAAGTAGTTATTTTTTTGTAATTAATGAAAAATTTATGGTTCATAGGTCAGGCTGATGTAGGCCATTCTGCCGATTCTTGGTCCGCCATACACTTGAAATACCATATTATTGGTGAGGTTGGAGGCGCCGATTTTAAGGGTAGATTTCCATTTAGGAATTACTTTGTTGAACTGGGCATCCAGCATCCAGTAGGAAGGCACATCGCCGGTAAACTGGGGAGAACCCTCAAAACGATAGCCCTCCACAAATTTAAAGTTGATATTGAAGCCAATATTCCTGACAGATACATCCTTGCCTAAGAGGGTAAACTCCTTTTTCATGTCTGATGCACCAAACATCACATTAAACTTATGTCTGGGCGTATTGAATGCGGGAATCAGTGCATCGGTACTTCCGCGCCTGTCCAGCACATTCCAGCTCCAGTTACCGCCCACCATAAAGCATTTGGCAAAAAAGTAATTGGCACCGGCCGATAAGCCCTGCG
Organism: Bacteroidota bacterium; assembly: GCA_041170685.1. Classification (GTDB taxonomy): domain Bacteria; phylum Bacteroidota; class Bacteroidia; order NS11-12g; family UBA955; genus RGEC01. The sequence goes on from JBEDNI010000037.1 coordinate 7,365, forward strand.
TGCTTACCACATCGCGGCTGTTAGAAGCTACGCGGTAGGCCTGTGCCTTGGGGAATGGAGAAAAAGTATCGAATGCCACATCTACCACCACACGGTAGCCGATAAAATTGGTGTAATAGCTTAGATAATACCCGGCGTCTACCATGAGTTTTCCGTTTAGTAAAATTCCCTTGTAACCAATTTCACCCGTTTTTACACTTTCCGGTCTGATAGGGTCTATGTTAAAGGGTTTCAAGGTATCACGATTCAGCGTATTCAGATAATCCAACAGATTATTTACCTCGCAAACATTCTTTACTCCGTCTTTATTACCCAGCAGAATGGCACGACCCACATTGTAGTACAAATACTGATCCTGCAGCGTGGGGTTACGAATGGCGCTGCTAAAACTGCCTCTCCAGGTATTGCGTTTGTCTTTGCTGTAAATGATGGAGGCAGCAGGGGAAAAAAGGAAAGGAAAGTTCTGGTTTTTATCTACCCTTGCTGTGGCATTGATTTTCCAGCGGTTGCTCCACAGCCTGCGTTCAAAACCCGCATAGGCTCCGGCCTCAGTATTGGTAATGCGTGCATTTCCGGTATCCAAAAAAATGGTGCCGTTGGAATTGGGCGCATACATCCTGGCACTGAAACCGGTAGTGAATTTCCACTTCTGGACGGTAAACCTGCGTTCACCGGTGAGGTGGTACAGGGCAGATTTATCAAAAAAACGAGATCCTACAGGACCACCTTCACGGTTAAAACTATAAGCTTCGGTAATTTCCTTTTTCTTAGCTTCAAATTCCGGGGTACCGGGCACAAAACGGTCAAAATAAGGATCCGGATAAGTCAAGCCTTGATAATTGGAGGCTTTGTTTGCCTGAGCGCGAGTCTGCGCATGCCATCTGAATAAACTATCTGAATATTTTTGTAACAGTTTATCTTGGTCTGAAGACCAGTTAGGGTTGTAATTGGGAAGTCCAGGTATGAAAGTACCAAGCTGATTATAGCCAGGCAGCCCTTTTACCTTATTTGTGATGTTATTCAGCCAATAGTTTTGATAGTCTGAAAACCAGTATCCACCCGGTTTTGAATCATCTTGCATCAAAAAGGCGGTAAGCACAGCATCGTACGTTCTGCCGGCATTTTCATTGGTGGTATAAAAGCGGAGGTGTCCTTTTTTACCCAGCCATTCCAAGCGGTTCTGAAAGAATAAAATGTCATTGAGGCTGTAGCGGTTATCACCTTGATATACGGTGGTTCCGGTGCCAAAGTTGAAACCGTATTGAATCTCATTTCGGTTGTTGATTTTGTAGGCCAGCACCAGGTTGGTTTTCAGGTTTCGTGTATTGTAGTCAACAAGATCTAATTCATTGTATCCATCGCGGTAGTAGGCTCCCAAACCCGGTGTTCGCCGTCTGCTTTCCATAGAAACCTGATCATTGGCTGCGGTGCCAAAAACCTCATCACCATAGCGATTTACCGCATCATACCCGCCAGGGTTGCTTCTACCTGCTTTGCTGTCCAGCGTGGGGTCGTAATTGTCTGCCACCCAGTCATAGGCACGCATGTAGCTTAGACCGGCTTTAAAGGCAAATACTTCCCTGCCTTTTTTGTTTTTATACGCTTTGGCGTAGCGGAGCATAATCTGTCCCAGTTCGCGCTCGCCCACTTTTACTTGGGCTGTTAAACCCTGGTGTTTCCAGGGATCTTTGGTGGTCATGTTAATTACACCATTGAAAGCATTAGGGCCATAATAGGCGCTGCTGGCACCCACCACAATTTCTGTATTGGCAACATCCAACTCATTGGCTCCCAGAAAATTTCCCAATGAAAAATTCAATCCGGGTGCCTGGTTGTCTACCCCATCTATGAGCTGAAGGCTGCGTACAGGGCTGGTACTGTTAAATCCGCGGGTGTTTACGATACGGAAGCCCAGACTGGCTGCTGTAACATCCACGCCACGCAAATGTCCCAGCCCTTCATAGAAATCGCTGGCCGGCGTCTCTTTTATAGCTTTAGCATTAAGACTTTCCACTGTAACAGGGCTTTCGCGAAGTTTTTCCTTTTGCCTGCTGTGGCTTATGGTAACCTGCCCCAGGCCTTTAGCCACTGATTCAAGTTCAATGCTGACTTCAGTAACAGCAGCACTGTTAATCGTATAGGTCAATTCCTGATAATCTAAGGCAGATATTTGCAGTGTTTTGGATCCTTTCAGGTCAATCCTGAATTTACCGGAGCTGTCAGTGCTTGCAGCACCGCCTCGCCACGTCAGCGACACGGAGGGTATACCCTGTCGGGTTTCCTTGTCAACAACCCTGCCCCCAAGTATTTGAGACCAGGCAGAAAAATTGCTAAAAACGGTAAAAAAGGAGAGTAAAAGTATTCTCATGCCGGAGGAAATAATGTTGCAATATACAGAAGTTTACGAAAAAGCAACTTTACAAAGCCACAAGCCTATATTGAATGAGTTAGCCCCTATCTTTGCGGCCCTTTCATGGTCAGTAAAGACATTCTCCTTCTCGCCTGGAAAACCATGTGCACCGCAAGGGCCATGGCGCGCACATACGACGATAACCGGCCGATTACGAAATATGTGCACAGCACCAGTAAAGGACATGAGGCTATTCAGCTGGCTACCGCCTGGCAACTAAAGGCGATTGATTTTGCCTATCCTTATTATCGCGATGAAAGTCTGTTGCTGGGAATAGGGATGGAGCCCTACGAGCTTATGTTGCAATTACTGGCTAAGGCAGACGATCCTTTCAGCGGTGGCAGAAGTTATTATGCTCATCCTTCCCTAAAACAACCCGATAAACCCAAAATACCCCACCAGAGCAGTGCTACCGGCATGCAAGTTATTCCCGCCACCGGTGCTGCGCACGGCATATCATACCTTGAGAAACAGGGATTGCTGAAAGGCGCTGAAAAACCCATAGTGCTTTGCTCCCTGGGTGATGGAAGCGTTACTGAAGGAGAAGTGGCGGAGGCTTTTCAGATGGCCGTTTTGCATAAATTGCCGATTCTGTATCTGGTGCAGGATAACGACTGGGGAATCAGCGCGAACGGTGCTGAAATGCGTGCCATGGATGCGTTTGAATATGCGCTCGGATTCAAAGGGATGCGACGACTTCGCATCAATGGAAGCGATTTTGTTCAATGCTACACCGAAATGGAAAAAGCGGTAGAATTTGTGAGGGAAAATCGAAACCCTATGCTGGTGCATGTGAAAGTCCCACTGCTCGGACACCACACCAGTGGCGTGAGAAGCGAATGGTACCGCGATGACATGGAGGAGCACGAAAGACTGGATCCGTTGCCAAAACTGAAGAGTCTTTTGCTGAACCTGGGCGAAAAGGAAGAAACCCTGTTGGCGATGGCCGAGGAGGCCGAAAAGCTTGCGCTGAATGACTTTGAGCGCGCCAAAGCCGCTCCCGATCCCACACCTGACATGCTTTACCTGCATGAGTTTGCGCCCACACCCATTACCGAAGAAAAAGGGGTTCGCGAACCCGTAGGCAAAGAACCGATTATCATGGTGGATGCCGCTTTGTATGCAGTGGATGAAATTTTGAAAAACAACCCCGATGCGCTGTTATATGGACAAGATGTAGGCAAACGTCTGGGCGGCGTTTTCCGTGAAGCGGCCACCCTGGCCCAGAAATACGGCGACCACAGGGTGTTTAATACCCCAATACAAGAAGCTTACATAGTAGGAAGTACGGCAGGCATGAGTGCCGTGGGCTGCAAACCCATTGTGGAAATCCAGTTTGCCGATTATATATGGCCGGGGGTGAATCAATTGGTGGAAGAGCTCAGCAAATCCTGCTACCTGAGTAACGGCAAATATCCTGTAGCATCCGTAATTCGCGTGCCCACAGGCGCCTATGGCGGTGGCGGGCCCTATCACAGCGGCACCGTAGAAAGCAGTATTTTACCCATTAAGGGAATTAAAATAGCCTAACATGAAAGGCCTGATGAAATCAGCGTGGTATGATCCCAATCCGGTGGTAATGTTTGAACATAAAGGCATTTACTGGAGCAAAGTTGCCGGAACCGAATCTGCCAAAACCCCAGAGCCCGACGAGGATTATGTGATTCCGTTTGGCAAAGGCCGCGTGGCCTTGGATTGCAGCAGCGAAGCCCTAAACCGTGGTGAAACGTGTGCCGTAATCACCTATGGC
>JBEDNI010000038.1:0-11103 GCA_041170685.1 Bacteroidota bacterium
TTTTTTTTTTTGTTGTTTTATTTGTTTTTTGTTTAGATTTGTGGGTGGGAAAAATGAAATATCCGGAATTAGAAAAGGGAATGTTTCATGGACTGCACAAAGCGGTTCAGGAGCGAACCGGTATTTCTTTGCCTGTGATACATGCTGCACTGACTGAGCAGGATGACCGTTCTGAGAAGAAGTTGCAGGCCATCCGTGTGGCTCTTGAAATCATCCGGGAGCGGGGAATGGTTGCTGAGGATGAATATTGTGATACCAATCTAAATAACCCAACCGTGAGTGAGCCGGTTGCAGAATATGCCATGCTGGATCTTCAAAAAGCATATACTTACTGGGATTATTTGAAATGGACCTTCCTAGAACGTGTTGAGCTTATTCGCGGAAAGGTGGTGAAAATGAGTCCGGCGCCCAGTAGCATCCATCAGCTGGTAGTGAGGGTGGTGAATCGGTATTTTGATCAGTACTTTATTGATAAACCCTGTGGATTGTTTTATGCACCTTTTGATGTTCGCCTGCCGGTTCCAGGAGCGAGGAAAGACAGTACGGTTGTGCAGCCCGATTTGACAGTCATTTGTGATGTCAGTAAGATTGATGAAAGGGGTTGTTTTGGTGTTCCTGACATTATGGTGGAAATTCTTTCTCCGGGCAATTCCCGCCATGATATGAACGTAAAATTTAATCTTTATGAGGCAAGCGGGGTTCAAGAGTACTGGATAATACAGCCACAGGAGCGCAGCATCTTAATTTACTTACTGGAGAATGGACGCTACGTAGGTTTGCCACCGTTCACAGAAGGAACGTTAGCTTGCGGGCGGTTGTTTTCCGGGTTGATTTTGCCTGTAGATGAGGTTTTTGGGTATCTCCCGAAGTTGCCTGTTTAACCTTTGCGTTAGTCTAAAAAAATCACTTATTTTCAGTAACTTTGCACCCCAATTTACAACATGACTACAGAAACCAATTCTTACTTGCCTTACAAAGTTAAAGATATCTCCTTGGCCGAATGGGGCCGCAAGGAAATCCGCATGGCGGAAGCCGAAATGCCGGGCCTTATGGCTATTCGCGAGGAATATCGTGACAGTCAACCCCTTAAGGGTGCCCGTGTTGCCGGTTGTTTGCATATGACCATACAAACGGCTGTGCTGATTGAAACCCTAAAAGAACTTGGAGCCGAAGTTACCTGGAGTTCCTGCAATATCTTTTCTACTCAGGACCATGCTGCTGCAGCGATTGCAGCTGCGGGAATACCAGTTTACGCCTGGAAGGGAATGACAGAGGAAGAATACGAATGGTGCATTGAGCAAACCTTGTATTTCGGAACTGATCGTCAGCCCTTGAATATGATTCTGGATGACGGTGGTGACCTTACCAATGTTGTTTTGGACAAATATCCTCACCTAGCTGCGGGTATCAAAGGCATCAGCGAAGAAACCACTACCGGCGTGCACCGTTTGTATGAGCGCGTTACCAAAGGCACGTTGCCCATGCCAGCCATCAATGTAAACGACAGCGTTACCAAGAGCAAGTTTGACAATAAATATGGCTGCAAAGAATCGTTGGTAGACGCCATTCGGCGCGCCACCGATGTAATGATGGCCGGTAAAGTGGCCGTGGTATGTGGTTATGGTGATGTTGGCAAGGGAAGTGCCGATAGCCTTCGCGGTTCCGGTGCCCGCGTGATTGTGACGGAAATAGACCCCATCTGTGCGCTGCAGGCAGCCATGGATGGTTATGAGGTTAGAACCCTTGAAAATGCCATTCCAAAGGCAAACATAGTAGTTACGGCTACCGGCAACTGCCAGATAGTGACCGGCAGGCACTTCAAGTTAATGAATGACAAAACCATCGTTTGCAACATTGGCCACTTTGATAATGAAATTGATATTGCCTGGTTAAACAGTAACTATGGAAGTACCAAGTACACCATTAAGCCACAGGTTGATGTTTATAATGTAGACGGAAAAGAGGTTGTTGTGCTAGCCGAAGGTCGTCTGGTAAATCTGGGTTGTGCCATGGGACATCCAAGCTTTGTTATGTCCAACAGCTTTACCAACCAGACCCTTGCGCAGATTGAGTTGTGGAAAAATCACAGCAATTACGATAACAAGGTGTATGTGTTGCCGAAGCATTTGGATGAAAAGGTGGCAAGGCTTCACCTGGCCCATATTGGTGCTGAACTGACAGAGCTTACTACGGAGCAAGCCGATTATATCGGTGTTTCTGTGCAGGGTCCATTCAAAAAAGATCAGTACCGTTATTAAATAAAACAGTATTCACTCAAAAGCCATTCTACGGAATGGCTTTTTTTATGGCTATTTTTGTCGCAATGTCCGATGGTAAAAAATATCTTAAGCGTGCCTTGCTGTTTGCCTTCGGATTAAAACTATTTTACCTATTGCTGGGTAATCTGATGCCCCATGGCTGGAATGGTCTGGAGCATGTGCTGGATGTATTTGCACGCAATGATTCCGGCTGGTATCATCAAATTGCCAGAGACGGCTATCCTACATATCCGCCTGCACCTGGTGTTCAGACGTCATTTGCGTTTTTTCCGTTGTATCCTGCTATTATCAGCTTGTTCCGTCAACCCCTATTGTTGTTTACCCAAAACAATGATCTGGTTTATGTATTGGCATCATTTTTAGTCCATTTGCCACTCACTTGGTTGTGGGTTGTAATGTTGTTTAAATGGCTGGGAGGAATGGGTTTCGATCCTAGAAGGGCATTGGTTTACAGCATTTTTTTTCAGGTGTTTCCTTATCATTTCTTTTACCACATGTTCTACAGTGAGGTATTGTTTTCCATATTGTTTATGTGGGCTTTAATTGCTGTTCAGAAGAAGATGCACCTGTCTTTAGCTATGGCTGTGGCATTGCTCACGTTGTGTAGGCCCACAGGGATAGTCTTTTCTGCAGGATTGGGATTGTGGCTGCTGGCAGAAAATGGGTGGTTTCGGGTGTTACGCCATCGCGAAAATTTCATTCAGTTGCTTGCGTTGTTCGCGGCGCCGGCAGCATTGGTGTTGTGGATGGTATACCTGTATTTTCATTGTGGCGATCCGGTTGCATTTAGCAGCACTCAAGCCGCCTGGGGGCATGCATATACCTGGCCATGGGAGCCACTTTTTGCCGGAAGACAATGGTATTTACAGCTCATTTCCATCTATATATTGCTGTTGATATTGTCATCCATATTGCTGTTAAGAAAAACCCGATTGGGTGAGCAATTGTTTTTTTGGTTAAATGCGCTATTTCCCTTAATCACAGGGAGTATTGCCAGTTATTATCGCTACTTTTCAGTCATCCCAACTTATTTTATTCGTTTATTCACGGTGCTGGAAACACGCTGGAAGTGGGTGGTTGCTTTTGGTTTGTTACTGAATGTATTACTGTATTATGTTTGGGTTTCACTTTCGTCGCGGGCATCGGAAGAGTGGCTTACCTTTTAAGACTATCAATAAAGTAGGGTTTTTCATCCAGCCTAAAATAATCTGGATTCAGTGATTTTACAGGAAATGGTGGCATGAATGTCGCACCAAGATACAATGTATCACCTACGGCCATGGAATCTGGTTTCAATCGGCCATTTTCGCTGTATCTAATGCTTACGGTTGGCTGATGTTCAATTGCAGCAATACACATACTCTCATAGGGTAAAGCCCATGGCGTTCCAATAGCTTCGCCATAATGGTTTACAATCACTTTTTGGTATCTATATTTTGTATATTGCTTGCTTTGGAATGCTAACTCTTTCACCCGTTGTCGGTAAAAATATCCGTTGCCATACAAAAGAAAAAACACAATTCCTGATACCCAAAAAACTGCAGTATATGCATAAATAAGCTTAGCAAAGCTGCTATGAGAAAACAACAATAAAGCTGCCACGACCAAAATGGGATAGAAGAATTTTTGCATCATTACGGCAGAGTCACCCGATTGGTAAACCACCACCAGCATTAAACAGCAAGTGATAATGTAAGCCAACCCCAGTGCTGTTTTCAGGGATTTATTTTGCTTAAAGCCAATTATCGCCAGGGTGACGAATATCGCAATTAGCGGCCACATCCATCCCATGAGGTTTGTATAAAAATACTGCCAGCTGTAGTGACCGGTTAGGAGCATCCAACCTGATGCGTTTGTTAATTTATCCAACAATCCGCTGTCGTAGTTATTGGTGGCGGGCGAAACCAGGTATTGAAGAAAACCCGCCAATATGCTTAACAAGATTGCATCACGCCATTTTGTTGATGTATTTGAGCCCATCGAAATTGCCAACAAGGTGCCCCCCATCAGCATTAGGGCAGCGGGATGAGCCATAAATGCGCCAAGGGCAGTCATCAACAATGCCCATTTGGGTGGGTTCTCCTGATAATTTAGAAACCAAAACAAACTGCAGCACAGCACGGCCATATGGATTTCGGAGTAACCAATAAACATCATTTCCGGTCCGGATAGCCAAAGTAAAAGGGGGAATATCAGTGCTTTACCGGGTGACAGCCTATGGGTGAAAAACCAGGTAACTACAAAAAACAAGGGTAGTGTGATATTGACAAGATGTAACACCACATTGGCCGGTAGGGCCATTTTTACCGCCAATACTGCCGGAGCCAACTGCAGATAGTTGGTAAATCTGTCATATACGAGGGCTTCTTTGTTCAGTAATCGAAAAAGTGTGTAGGCACTATCGGTGTGTAACCAGCGCGGATTAGCGTAAAATATAGCTATGCCAAGCCATGCAGACAGCATTAAAATACCTAGTATACCATAAAGGTTCTGTAGAGAAAGGTATTTTTTAAGGTACGTTATCAAGCCGCTGCGATTTCTTCTGCGCTTTCAGGCTTTTCAGACTCATCATCCGTAATATCTTTTTCAATGACCAGATTATCGATGATGAATTCCTGTCTTTCCGGTGTGTTTTTGCCCATATAGTAGTTGAGTACTTTTTCAATGCTGCTGTCAGCGCTTAAAACAACCGGTTCGAGGCGAATATCGGAACCGATGAATCGGGCAAATTCATCCGGTGATATTTCACCCAGTCCTTTGAATCGGGTGATTTCGGGTTTGCCCCCAAGTTTTCTAATGGCCAATTGTCTTTCCTGATCGCTGTAGCAGTAGATGGTTTCTTTTTTATTTCGTACCCTGAACAGGGGCGTTTGCAGAATATACAAATGCCTGTTTCTTACCAGGTCGGGGAAGAATTGCAGGAAGAACGTCATCATCAGTAGACGGATGTGCATGCCATCCACGTCGGCATCGGTAGCCAGCACAATTTTATTGTAACGGAGATTATCAACTGTTTCCTCAATATCCAGAGCATGTTGAAGCAGGTTAAACTCTTCGTTTTCATAGACCACTTTTTTCTTTAGCCCATAGCAATTCAGGGGCTTGCCTCGAAGGCTGAATACGGCTTGCAGATCGGGATTGCGGCTTTTGGTGATACTGCCGCTGGCACTGTCTCCTTCTGTGATAAAAAGGGTGGTTTCAAAGCGTTTTTCGTTTTTCTCATCCGGAAGGTGAATGCGGCAATCGCGCAGTTTTTTATTATGCAGATTGGCCCTTTTGGCACGTTCTTTGGCCAGTTTTTGTACACCGGCCATATCTTTTCTCTCCCGTTCGTTTTGCAGGATTTTTTTCAGCAGTGCATCGGCGGTAGCAGGATTTTTATGCAGGTAGTCGTCTACCTGTTTTTTTACAAATTCTAATATACCGGCTTTGATACTAGGTCCATCGGGTCCCATATCTGCACTGCCCAGTTTTGTTTTGGTCTGGCTTTCAAAAACAGGTTCCTGCACGCGCACGCTAATGGCTGCTGTGATTGAGCTACGTATATCCGAAGCGTCGAATTCTTTTTTGTAGAATTCACGTATCGTTTTCACCATGGCTTCACGGAATGCCTGCAGGTGTGTTCCACCCTGAGTGGTATACTGACCGTTCACAAAAGAATAGTAATCCTCTCCATAGCTGTCAGTATGACTGAAGGCGATTTCTACATCGGTACCTTTTGCGTGCATTACGGGATACAGCATGGTTTCGGGGTTTACCTTATGTTCCAGTAGATCCAGCAAACCTCTTTTGCTGCTGAAGTTTTCTCCATTGTAGTGGATGGTGAGGCCGGCGTTTAGATAAGTGTAGTTCTTTATCTGTTCGCGCAGGTAGTCATTGACAAACTTGTAGTTTTTGAAAATACTGTCATCCGGTTCAAAAATGGTGAGTGTACCGTTGGAATCCTTCGACTCGAACTCCGGCAAATCCTCCTTCAATTCACCACGACAAAATTCTGCTTTTTTGCTTTTGCCATCACGGAAGCTTTGCACACAGAAATAGTGGCTAAGTGCATTTACGGCTTTGGTTCCCACACCGTTTAAGCCCACTGATTTTTGGAAAGCGCGGCTGTCATATTTGCCCCCTGTATTGATTTTACTGACACAGTCAATTACCTTTCCAAGTGGTATTCCGCGACCGTAATCCCTGACTGTAACTCGGTGCTCCTCGACCTTAACCTCGATTTTTTTACCGTTTCCCATCACATGTTCGTCGATGGAGTTATCGATAATTTCCTTCACCAGCACATAGATACCATCATCGGCAGCGGTTCCGTCTCCCAATTTGCCGATATACATACCCGGACGAAGCCGTATATGTTCCTTCCAGTCGAGACTTCGTATTTCGTCTTCCGTATACCTGGGCGTATTTTCTGTCATAATTGCAATATTATTATCGGAAATGGCTTTGCTCCACCATAGTTGTTCACAGTCTTTATAAATTTGCGCATGCGTTATTTGATTTTTATCCTAATTCCAATTGTGTTTTTATCCTGCCAGACAGATTTGGACAGGAAGCTGGGTGTGATAAGGCCATATTTGTCACAAGTTCAGGATTCCATGAATGTAAACCAAATTCCGGACTCTATGGCCAAACATTTTCACCAGTTTGCAGCTGAATATCCTCAGCACAAAGCCAGTGAGAAGTTACTATATGCTTCTACCTTGATTGCTGAGCGCAGCGGGCGTTATTATGAGTGTGGCAAGTGGTGTGAAATGTACGTAGCACATTATCCCAAAGGGCAATATGTATTTCCGGCCATGGTTGCGGCGGCCCATAATTACGAAAAGACAGAGCAGTACGGGAAGGCCATAGAATTTTATGATAAGGTGGCATTAAAACAACCGGGATCCAGGTTGGGTAAACAATGTGCTCAAACATCGGCAATGCTTAAAAAGGGACTTGTTACACCTCAGCAGCAGCTGGAATATATTTTGAACCACAGCAGCGATACGGCCAGGTAATTATTTCTTTTTTTTCTTTTTAAAATCACCTCGTTTCCAGGCATCCAGAAACTGCATCCATGCCATGGGGCTAAGATAATTTTGCGGTGGGGCTTGTTTGTAGTAGTATAATTGCTGCACGCGACTTTGCGCAATCATTTGCTGACTGGCTTTGGCATCGGCAGGCCTCAATTTCAGTTCTTCTTTTGCTGCTTCCAGTTCCAGGTTTTTACGTGCAATTTCATAGGCATCATCAGGAGGAACAGTATTTACAAACTCATGGTCAAAGAATGATTTTGAGGGGAGTGCCCTGATAAATATTACCGGTATATTAATGGTATCCTGCACCATGGTTTTGATAATATTATATCGGTTTGCAGTAAGGGTATCCGGAATTACGTGCCATGAGGCGGTTTTTTCTGCCTGGGTAAACCATAGGGTATCACCTTTCAGTGCAACGATATCAAAATGACCCAGTAAATCGGTATAACCAGCCAGACCTCGGCGACCATTTTTAATTGCCACGTAAGGAATGGGTTTCAGGCTGTCTGATGTAAGCACCAGCCCGGTAAACAAAATAAAGGGATTAATGCTTTTTTGTGCTTGGATGTTCCGGGGAATAAGTGTCAGCATGGCTAAAACTCCCATTAAACAGAATTTAGCCCTCGTTTTCATACCCAATATACGCATTTTTTTCCGGATTTCCAAATTTACCAGTTGTTGATGGTCCATACTACACCGGCAATGACCGTGCCAAGTACAATAATGGGTGGAGATATTTTTTGAGAGAAAATGAGTCCTGCAGCTATGATGAATATTCCAATTTCGGATACGTTAGTTTTGATATCGACTACCTGCCCCCAAAAGTGGTGGTTGATGATGAGGGCAGCAGATAGAATGAAACCCACGGAAGCGGCGAAGATGCCATCGAGAGAGCGTTTGATAATGGGGTAGGTCTGTAGCCGATTCCAAAGTGGAAATGCGAAAAAAACCAATAATATGCCAGGTAGAAAAATTCCGACAAGACCGATACCACAACCCAGCAATTGTCCATCAAACCCGAAACCGGAGCTTCTCATGGCGATACCATTGAGGTATACGGCCAGGTTGAAATTAGGTCCCGGCATACCTTGAATGAGGCCCAGCCCGGTATTGAGCTGATCCATGTTCATGTAGGGTTTGTGGTACACATAATGTTCCATAGCCATGGCGCTGAGAATATTGCCCCCCCCAAAAGAAAGTGCCCCCATTCTGTATGTGTTTTCAAATAGGATGATGGGTTTGCTGAGTCCGAGGGTGTCTTCATTGGCGCTCAGCACCATACCCAGCCCGCCGATAAGCAGAAAAATGAGCAATAATAAACTCAGGTTTGCCCACCGAATTTTTCCAAATGGCTGTGGATTGGGTGTAAATTGTCTGTTGCCGAAATTGCTGCTGATAATGCCACCCAGGATGACGCCAAAGGGGAAAATCAGGGGATTACGGAATATAAAGCCGGCTGCACCCGCCAACAGGAAAACCAGATAATTGATATTGTCTTTTCTAATCATCCTGAACATGCTGTATGCGGCATAGCAGAGAAATGCGGCCACCATGGGTTCCAAAAAGCGCAAATGACCTTTGCCGAGAAAGGTTGGTGACAGCGTAAAAATCGTCATTATTATGGCGCCGGGTAAAACCCAGGCAAGCAGGGTCATAAATGCCAGGCCCGGGCCCCCCAGTTTAAAACCAATTGCTGTGATGGTCTGTGTGGTGCTGGGGCCGGGGAGTATGCTGCAAAATGCGTTGATATCCGTCAAATCCTCCTTTGACAGAAATTTTTTATCTTCCACCAGTCTTTTATTGAACAGCGGCAGGTGCATCTGTGGGCCTCCAAAAGCGGAGCAGCCGAGCCAGAATGCGGATTTAAGAAATTGCCACTGCTTAAGTTTTCCTATTTTTGTGGTATTATGTGGCATTTCTACAGCAAATCAACGAAAATATGGGCAAATATGGCAGTTATGGCCCCGGTTTTTATCATGATTTTCGCTTCATGCGGTGGGGAAGTGAATTCTGAAAACAGGACTGAATGCTTGCGCGGTATGGATTCTCTGTGGTATTCGCTGAACGAAATCAAGGGTAGGTTTGGATATAAAATTAATGAAATAGATGAACGACGCCATGAAATGGACAGCGTTTTGCAATGGCTAAAATTTGCCGGTGAAAACCAGATTTCACCGGAAATGAGAACTCAAATTATTCAGTACAATTCTGTATACCGCATTTACAAGGGTTTTTCACCAAGGTATAGGCAAAATGTGCTCAAAGCGGAGGAGCTGTTTTACGAAATAAAAGCGCTCGACAAACAGGTGAAGGCGGGTAATTTTGATCAGGATTTAAAAGCCTTCGGTAAAGAATACAGGAGAATAAATGGTTCAATTACAGGACTGTATGCAGATGTGGAAGAAACTTTGGGCCGTCTGAATGCGGTGGAACCCACCTATCGCAGGATTGCTGAAAGTGTGGAAAGTTTTGCAGAAACCCTTCGTTAGGCCCATTCTGCAGGCCACAACCGTTTTTCAGGAAAGCGTTTTTTAAGCTGTTCTAATGCATCTCTGCATTGCTTCATCCATAAATCGGTGTTTTCATCGCCGGGACGGTGCCGTTTCATTCGTAGCCAGTTCCATATTTCTGATAAATACTCCAGGGTACTAGGGGGCATGCTGCACTCACAAAAACGCTGAAAAATATATTGAATCGTCCATTCCGAGGGGTGTGCAAGATCTTCGGCGTAATAGCGATGGTCCCTCAGCTCTTCTGTTACAATCTCATATGCCGGAAAATACAGAATTTCCGGATGTTCAGTTCTTACCGCAGCCAACGCACTGATCAGTCTGCTTTTGCTGATTAGGTTTTCCTGAATCCCCTCCCTCATATGTTTAACCGGACTGATTGTGAACATGATTTTAATTTTGGGATTAATGAGGCGAAGGTTGTAAACTGTATCTACTATGGCTTTTTGAATTTCGGTATCTGTGAGAATTCTTGATGTAAACTCATGATTGGGTAGTTTATGGCAATTTCCTACAATCATGTTCGGTTCACGCAGTTGCCATATTTTGGCAGTTCCGGGTGTGATGATGGCAATGTCAGCGGCTGAAATAAATTCGTAAGCTTTTTCTATGGCGTTATTGATGTTTTTTGCCAGTGCAGCTGCATCCCGGTGTTTGAAGCTGCCATGGTGCTGCATGCTGTGGAATTCACCCGCGTGGTAAGTGAAATCATGTGCACTGTATCGGTATTCCGATGCAATTTTTTCCAATCCTGCGGCGATACTGTAGGGGTTGTATAGAATTCCAAATGGATTGCTGTAGCAAGTCATGCCTGTCATTTCCAGTCGTGAAGCCATGTTTTCTGAAAAACACGAACCCATAAAAAAGAAACGGGAATTAAAGTCTGCTGCGTTCACAGGAGGGATCTGAAAATGGGTATTCTGTTTTAATTTGAGTGTTTCAGAGGGCATTGTTGCAAAATAAATCAAAACACCTTGTTTGTATTTATATTTTTGCTGCATGGATTTAAGAAAAAAGGAAAATCTACATGTGGTATTTTGGCTGATAAAAGATTTTGCCTGGCTTGCTGATTTAAAATTGCTGGGAATGGGGATGGCCGTGCCCACAGTATTGTTATCTTATTGGCTGACTTACAAGAGCAGAAAAAACAGAACTGATTATTTTCACAATCTAGCAGTTTCATTCTGGATAACCGGAAATTCTATGTGGATGGTAGGGGAATTTTATTTTGATGATAAAATAAGACACCTGGTTATCCCTGTTTTTATTTTTGGGTTGGCGGTTATAGGT
>JBEDNI010000039.1:0-10894 GCA_041170685.1 Bacteroidota bacterium
ACCCCTTCAATCGAAATGTCTTTAGGCCCAATGATTTCCTTGGGTTTCAGTCGGGTGATGATATCGCTGATGGGAAATGTCAAAACGGTTCCAGCATTAGGTGTATTTGTGTGACATTAGCAATGGCGGTTCCTGCAGGAATGCTTTGTGAAATGATACGGCCATATCCTTCACTGCTTACCATAATTTTATTTTGTTCTAGCCATACGATGGCATCACGCAGACCCAGGCCTTTAAAATCAGGTAGTAACCCTTGTTTTGTCTTGGCCGGCTTAAGCAATACGGCAAAACCTTTTTTCTCCCCCGTTACCCAGTCACTTGTTTTTCCGCTGTCAAGCTGCGAACTGATATTCAAGGCGTTTAATACCAATCTTGTTTTGGCAGTGTTGCCTTTGAGAATTTCGGGAATTTGAGGTTCTCCGGTTTTCCCTGCTACCGGCTGAATTTTCAATGAGCTGCTGTAAATCTTATCTGCTATATCCTTGAAAACAGGGCCGGCAACAAGCGATCCATAAATGATGCCTTTTTTAGGTTCGTTGATTACCACAATGATGCTATACTGGGGGTTGGATGCAGGGAAATATCCTGCGAACGATGCTTTGTAGCTACCGTCGGCATACGACTTGCCCTTAGCGATTTTGGCAGTGCCCGTTTTACCGGCTACCTGATAATTATCGTTTTTTAAATTGGTGGCCGTTCCGTGGTTTACTACCCCTTCCATCATGCTTTTCAGGGCTGCCAGGGTGGTTGCACTGCATATTTGTTCATTCAGTACCACAGGAGTTATGGTTCGCATGGTTTTCCCCTCGTGTCTTATTTCGCTCACCATGTAAGGACGCATCATTTTGCCATTGTTCGCTACAGCGTTATACAACATCAGCATTTGCAGGGGTGAAATCTGGGTTTCATATCCTATACTCATCCAGGGTAAAGTGGTATTATACCAGTTTCTGGATTTTTTGGTTTTAATAAGCGGGTTGTTAGCAGTGCGAACATCAAATTCCGGTTTGAAGTTTAAGCCCAGGCGCAGTGCATGGTTCACGAATTTTTCCGGCTGTCTGGCATAATGCTTGAGTACCAATTTGCTAATACCCACATTGCTTGATTTTTCGAAGCTTTCCTGCAGGGTTAGAATTCTTTTGTTGGGTTTGGTGGCATCTTTCATGGTTTCACCATACATTTTGGCTACTCCGCCCTGCACATCCACGCTGTCGGTGGGTTTGGCGTATCCATCTTCCAAAAGTGCCATGGCAGATACCAGCTTGAATGTAGACCCAGGTTCTTCAAATTCATCCACGGCATAATTCATTACCTCCACATATTCACCGTTTTCGTTTCGTTTAAGATTGGCCATTGCCTTGATGGCTCCCGTTTTCACTTCCATCACTACGGCACATCCATGGTCTGCTTCATTGTTTGCCAGCACCCTTTGCAATGCATTTTGTGCCACATCCTGCAGGTTTACATCAAGGGTAGTTACTATATCATAACCGTTCACAGGGTCTTTCAGATTGCCCGTCTGCATGGGCCTCCAAGTGTTGCCCGGCATGCGCTGTTCCATGCGCTGTCCGTCCTTACCTCGCAATAGGCTGTCAAACGCACCCTCGAGGCCCACATAAACCCCCTGCTTACTGTAACCAATGGTCCTACGGGCTAGATCCCCCATAAAATAGAGGCGTTTTCCTTGTTCTTCAAACCAGAACCCTCCTTTGAATTTTCCCTTGCGAATCAGGGGCCAGGTTTTCATCTTTTTTACGATGTCAAAGCCTTGATCTTTTATCAATAGAGCGTATCGGGATTTGCGATTCCTGAGCATTGTGAGGTGGTTTTTCCAGCCAACTGCGTCTTTACTCTTAAACTCGGAAGCCATCATTATGGACAGGCTGTCAATGTATTTTCGAAATGTGTCCCTGCTAAGTCCATCGGCAAATGCATCGAAAACCACATCATAGCGTGGTACTGAAGTGGCCAGTAAACTGCCGTCTGCAGCATAAATATTGCCTCGAATGGCCTTCACATCCAGCACCCGGGTATTTTTTTGTTTTAGTGCCTCGCTGAATTCTTTGTCACTGCCCAGCTGCAGTCTGGCAGTGGTAAACAGTACAGAAATGCCAAATACAAGCACAATTCCAAAAACGAGATAGGCCCTCAGCAGAATGGCACGCCGCGTATTAACTTTATTATTTGGCGGTGTTGACATGGGATTCGATTTTTACGGGCGGTACATTGAGTTCTTTCAAACCGCTCTGCTCTAGTTTTTTGGCCAGTTCGCTCTGCTTGCTGGCATTGGTAATCTGACTTTCCAGACTTATTTTCTCGCTGTTCAGTTCTTTCAGTTCTTTGGTTAGGTTTTCCTTATTTCGCAGGGCTTTGTTGGCATGATGCTGATTGTAGATATAAAAAAGCATAAGGAAAAATGCCACCATACCAAACTTCACCCAAGACCAGATTCCGACAGATTCCTGTTGTTGGTTTGTCTCTTCCTGTTCAGCAGTATTATCCTGTGGTTCAATGGGTTCTTTTTCTGTTGTCATTGTTTCACTCCTATTCTCATTTTGGCGCTGCGTGCCCTGTTATTCATCTGTATTTCCTGCTCATCCGGAACAATGGCTTTATTCGGCTCCGGATTAAAAGGGCGTTCCACATTGCCATACATGTCGGTTTTACGGATTCCTTCCAGGTTGCCCGTTTGGAGAAAATTCTTGACCATTCGATCTTCCAGACTATGGTAGCTTATGATCACCAAACGACCGCCCACGGCGATACAGTCGGCTGCAGCTTTTAACAATGATTCCAGGGCCTGCATTTCTCCGTTAACTTCTATTCGTAATGCCTGATAAACCTGGCTTAAATATTTGGCCGGGCTTAACTTTGGAGTGCAAGATGAAATTATTTGCTTCAACTGTTCTGTGGTGTTGATCGTTTTCCCGGTCCTTCCCTGGCAAATAGTCGCGGCAAGTCGTCCTGCGTTGGGGATTTCTCCCCATAGTTTAAAGATGTGTTTGAGTTTTTCTTCGGTATAGTTGTTTATGATGTCTGCTGCCGTAACCGGAGATTTTTTATCCATTCGCATATCCAGTGGGCCATCCAGACGATGAGCAAATCCGCGTTCCCCAACATTAATCTGGTGAGATGAGATGCCCAGGTCTGCCAGAATTCCGTTTAGAGGTAGCATTTTGCCATAGCGCATAAACTGCTTCAGAAAGCGAAAGTTGTGATGAATCAGGGTAAAACGGTTGTCGTCCGGCGCATTTGACAGCGACTCTTCATCCCTATCAAAAGCCACAAGTTTGCCTCTTGCTGATAGATTGTTCAGAATTGCACGCGAGTGCCCACCACCGCCAAAGGTAGCGTCTGCATAGACCCCGTCAGGATCATATACCAGTGCATCTACACTGGGGTTTAGCAGTACGGGAACGTGATATTCTTGCATAGGGCAGTCGGTGTCATTCCAAACTTCATGGCTCCTTTCTGCTACCCGCTTGTTGATGGAAGAATTGCGCCAGCTTGCTGAGTTCGTCAGAATCCACCGAAAGCTCGGTTTCATAATTTGAACGGCTCCAGATTTCCACTTTGCTGCCATAGGCGCTCAGAACTACTTCGTCAGTAAGTTCGGCGTATTCACAAAGCTTTTTGGGAATCAGAACCCGCTGGGCATTGTCAATCTGAACCAGGTTGGCACCATTGGTAAAAATTCGCTTAAAGCGGCGAATTTCAGGGCTCAGAAAGTCATCTACCACAGTCAGCTTACCGGTTTCTAACAACCAGTCTTCTCGGGTATACAGAACGAGACACTTTTCAAATCCCCGGTTGACGACTAACGTGTTTCCCGCACTTTCGGGAAACTGCGCACGAAGCCGCGATGGTAAAGACAATCTGCCTTTATCATCCAACTTACATAGGTACTCGCCAATCAATCCGGACATAGGTTTGTAATTCCGTCTGCTAAATAAAAACCAAAAATCCCACTTTTTCCCACTTTTTACCCTTTTTAATCACCACTTATCCACATAACGGGATTAAATTGGGTTTTATTGTGGGTTATTTTCACAATGAGATGATTAATTATTCAGCAAAAATAGCCAAAAACCTTTTAAATACAAGGATTTTTAAAAAGTGGGTGAAAGTGGGGGTTAGAATCAGGGTTTTTGAAGCTTTTTTCTTTTTAGTGACAATTGTGGGTAATCCAGATAACGGGTTCGTCTTATCTTTGTACTATGCGATTGGTAATCCTGACACTATTGTTTTGCTCGAGCGCACATTCATGGGCTCAGACAGACTCCCGGAGCTCTCTGGGTGTTGGGATATCACGTTTTGGTATATCTGCATCCTTTAGAAAAGATCATTTTTTTCATAATTACGGCCATTTATCAATCAAACCCTCCGGTTTTTATATGGATGTCGGTAATATCCAACACCCCCGGGAAGTAGCGGTCGTGAACACGGTTTTTCAAAACGCCAGCACTTATAAGGTGGATAAGACGCATTTTGCATGGACTTTTCGGCCGGGTTTGATATATTCAGTTGTGGTTAGTGAGCGCGCTGATAGACGTGCCGTGGGTGTCAATGTCACTTCCGGTCCCGGAATATCACTGGCTTACACTTGGCCGGTATACGTTACAATACTGCAGGTAGACCCCATGGGCAATGAGTATTTTACCGATGTTCAATACAATCCGGATATACACCAATCCACTGAAATAGCTGGTAGGTCTGGATTCTCCGAAGGGTTTTCGCAAGGTGAATTCACCCCCGGACTTACCTGGCAAGGGGGGATTGATTTTCAGTGGGCCAACTACCGAAATGATGTAAATACACTGACCCTGGGTGCCCGCGTGGAGGCATTCCCAAGAAAACTGCCTATTTTACACAACAGTAGTCTCAATAAAAGCGTATTCTCTGCTTTTTACATTAATTTTGCATTTGGATTGGGTGGTTAAAAGTCTCCCACTTATAAATCTTGCTAGAATTACCGGTTATATCCTCCCAAAAAGAACGCAGGTCTTCTAAGCCATCCTGGTTGAAAATTGATTTGCCTACCGGCGAAAATTATACCCGGGTGAAGCGCATTGTGAAAGAACACAAGCTGCACACTATTTGTGAAGATGGCCGCTGCCCCAATATGGGTGAATGCTGGGGTGCAGGCACTGCTACATTTATGATTCTGGGCAATATTTGTACACGCAGTTGTTCTTTTTGTGCAGTAGCCACGGGTCGTCCCACAGAATATGATACAGATGAGCCCTTTCGTGTGGCAGAAGCAGTCAGATTGATGGGTGTTAAGCATTGTGTTATTACCTCCGTAAATCGTGATGAACTGAAAGATAAAGGGGCCAGTGTATGGGCTGCCACCATCAGGGAAGTGAAAAGGCAAAACCCACAAACCACCATCGAAACCCTCATTCCTGATTTTAAGGCCCAGTGGGACCTTCTTTATATGGTGCTTGATGAAAGGCCCGATGTGGTGAGTCACAACATGGAAACCGTTGAGCGCCTATACAGAATTGTAAGGCCACAGGCTAAGTATGTTCGCAGTCTGGAGCAAATTAAAAGAACCGCCGAATACGGACTCCGCACTAAAAGTGGTGCCATGATGGGTTGCGGAGAAACCCCAAATGAGGTGCTGGCTTTAATGGATGATTTGTACGAGCATCAGTGCCATGTTTTGACGCTTGGCCAGTATCTTCAGCCCACCAAAATGCACTTGCCTGTGGCAGAATATATTCATCCCGACCAATTCAAGGCATGGGAAACCGCGGGACTTGCCAAAGGATTTTTACACGTGGAGAGCGGTCCCATGGTTCGCAGTTCCTACCACGCTGAAAAACACGTTATGTAATTGCAGCTTCCCTGTAAAACAGATGGTTAAGTGTTCTTTAGCCTGTCATTTTTTTGACATCATTGAAAAAATTGATGAACCATTTGGTTGCGATTTCGCAAAGTGGATGTAAATTAGCGGACTATAAAGAATATTACCTTTTTATGAAGTTTAAACATGCCTTTTTATTTTCTTCTGCTTTGTCGCTGGTTTCTGCCACGGCTTGGTTGTCCGAAAATGGTTCTTTCAGCAACCCATCTCTTGTCAAAAGGATGTCTGATGAGCCCTCGAATACAGAGGAAATTGGTCCCGCACTTGAGTATTTAAAAGCGCTGCGCGCCAATCCCCGCACCGGAACCATAGAACCGGAATGGGTTGAAGCAGCTGTAGCTCAGGCCGACCGAATGAGCACAATTCGCAGAGCTTCACTGGTATGGACCAATATGGGTCCTGATAATATAGGTGGGCGCTGTCGTGCCCTTTTACTCCACAAAGATTCTATGAATCTTTGGTTCATGGGGGGGGTTAGCGGTGGATTATTTAGAAGTTCAACCTCAGGGTCCAGCTGGGTGCCTATCAATGACAAACAAGAAAATCTCAATGTTACCTGCATCGCCCAAACCGATGACGGTACCATATATTATGGCACAGGTGAAGGTGGATTTACCAACCTATCGGGTACCAGAAACGGTTCGCCTGCTTTTATCGGAAACGGTTTATATAAAAGCACCAATGCATCGGGTATTGCTTTTACAAGAATGGCAAACACCACCGATGGACGTTTCAATGCGTGCAATACCATGGCAGCTTTTGGCAATAAACTGTATGTGGGTTCTCAAAACGGATTGTTCCTCATCACCAATAATGGTTCCACTATCACCCAGCAGCGCGGTGGTTCTTGCCTTGAAGTTAAAATTGATAAAAACGGTGTTGTTTGGGCTAGCTTTTCCAATGGCTCTGTATTTAAGAGTGATGCCAATGGTGCCAATTTCACCCAGGTTACCTACGGAGGTCCTTCAGCCCGCGTAGCCATTGCTATATCACCCGAAGACCCCAACTATGTGTATCTGCAAAATGCCCAGACTCGCTTAAACGGTGTGTGGCGCACCACAGACGGTGGAACCACCTGGACTCAGATTGTGTTTTACAGTTCTGTAACCGACAACATGGGAACCGGCCAGGGTTATTACGATAACGTGGCTGCAGTAGATCCTCTGAACAAAAACCGTGTATATCTGGCGGGAGTAACCATGGCTGTGTGGGACAACATTAACGGCTACACCGAAATCGCTTCAACCTTCGATGCTCCCTGGAACAATGGCTATGTGCACGCAGACAAACACATTATTCAGTTTGATACCCGCCAGAGCCCACCCCTTATGCTGGTAGGGTCTGATGGAGGTTTGTTCGGTAGCAAGGACCGCGATATCTGGACTCGCATGAATCGCAACTTTACCACTTATCAGTGTTACAATGTTGCTGCCAATGCATTGGGTCACATAGTGGGAGGTTCTCAGGACAATGGAACCCAGCTGATTAACTTTTCAGGCAACAGCATCAATGGGGCTCCGTCTAAAACCGCCATCGAAATATATGGGGGAGACGGCTTTGATGTGGAATTTTCAAGGTTCCATCCCAAGACCATTTTTGTAAGTACTTACTACGGCAGAATCGCCAGAACCGGCAATAGCGGGCAGTCAAGCTCCTCTTTTTGGGACAGCCGGATAAAACCGGATGACGCAGCAGCCAACCCTCCTGATGTAGATTTCACGACCCATTTCACCCTTTGGGAGCCTAATGATTCAAGCTCACGGCTTTTTCTGGCTAGAAATGCTGAAGTATGGGTAGCCATCAACCCAACAAACTTTATAGAAGATGTTAACTGGTTTAGGGTGGCTTCAGGCCTAGGAAATGATCGAATCCTCGAAATGGAGAATACGGCCGATGGCGCGCATCTATTCATTGCCAAATCCGGTAAACTCCTGAGACTGAGTGGTCTGGATACGGCCAAATTTACCCTGGCTGCCAATCCCGGAATCAATGATATTCCTAAAGGATTGAGCATCAAAACCATCACTCCTTCCGGTGCAGGTTCACGTGTGATCACCTCTGTGAATGTAGATCAAGCTAATCCCAACCATGTTGTGGTAACCTTAGGTGGTTATGGCGATGCAGTATATGTAATGGAATCGGAGAATGCGCTGGATGAAACGCCAGTGTGGACCAACATTACCGGCGATTTGCCCAAAATGCCTGTTTATGACGCCGTAATTGATATTGATAATCCCAACCGCATCATTCTGGGTACAGATCTGGGCGTGTTCATGACTGAAAATGGTGGTACCAACTGGGCAGAAGCCAACAATGGTATGGCTCGTACTCCTGTGTTTGAAATACGCGGATATGAATGGAAGCCCTGGGAAGGAATGAAGTTGTATATCGGTACCCACGGGCGTGGCTACTATCAGAGCATGAGTCTTACCACCGGTACCAAGCGTATTTCAGATACCTACACTGCCCTGAAGGCATGGCCTGTGCCTGCTTCCGGCTTATTGAATGTATCATTCCGTAGTGTGGGCAATGAAAAACTTACCCTTGAGATTTACGGCATGGATGGTAAGCGATATCAGCAAAAGAGTGTATCAGTTAATGTAGGTAATAATAACGTTCAACTGAATACGACGTCTTTGCCTGTTGGAAACTACTTCGTTCGCGTTAGCGGTAAGGAAGGCAGCAACAGTATCAAGTTTAATGTATTAAGATAATTCGGGATTATCCCTATTTACCAATTAAACTGCCGATCTCACGATCGGCAGTTTTTTTATATCTCTCCCCTGAAAACCATTTTGGCAGAACCTTGCAGCCAAATGTTTGAAAATCCGCTTTCCGATGAATCAAAGCTTACGGACAATATACCTCCCGGTGTTTTAACCGTTATCGGAGATGAATTTTTATATACAATATGGCTGGCCAGGGCAGCTGCTGTAACGCCCGTTCCACAGCTGAGAGTCTCGTCTTCTACGCCCCTTTCATAAGTTCTCATGTTGAGGTTTTCTGAAGCTGATTTTACTATATTGACATTAATGCCAACAGATGAGAATTCATCGTTGTAGCGAATGGAGTGGGCAATACTCAGTAAATCCAGCTTTTCAGGATCTGTTGTTGTAAAACGCACGAAATGCGGTGAGCCGGTATTGAGGATTACAGTATTGGAGTCTCTGATTTCCCATTGTTTGACATCGATCATCTGCAGATGTACCTTTTCTCCTAAAACATGGGCCTGATGTGGTCCGTCAATGGCCAGAAAATGCAACTTGCCGGAATTTCCCAGACCCAGGGAATGCGCAAAATGGGCAATACAGCGTCCACCATTCCCACACATGCTGCTAATATTACCATCGCTATTGTAGTAAATCATCCCGAAGTCGTATCCCTTTTCTTCCGTTAACAGCATCAGTCCATCAGCGCCTATTCCGTAGTGCCTGTCGCAAATCATACCCACATCCATACCGGATGGTATGTTTTGTCTGGCATCAATTATCACAAAATCGTTTCCTGTTCCCTGGTATTTTACAAATGCTATACTCATTGTCCTATCAGACTTAAAATGGCCGGATCGGTTATCTCCTGTGCTGGAGAAATCGGTGTTTTCTGTCCGTTTTGTAATGGCATATTTTTCAATTCATAGGTTTTAATACCACTGTGAAGAAAAAAACGGTTTTGCCACTCGTATACCAATGGATTGCCATATACAATGTTATAGCAACGCACAAAGTACATGTCATTGTATTTGTCAATTTCAACGGCAGGCGATTTTTCAAGGGTTTCCAAAAAGGTAAAAGAGAAGCGTAAGACCTGCTTTTTGGTTCTGCCGGTTTCAGGCATTTTATAGCCGGTTCCAGCATTTTCGCTGAAATGCCTGTTATCATTAATTCCGGATGTTGTGGGTTTAGCGGCTTCTGCCTCCGTTTTTAATTTTCTGGCAGGTTTCATCTCGACGGTTTCTTCCTTCAGCGAATTTTGTGCCATGACAGGGCTGTTCAGTGAAATCGCAACGGCCTGAATATTGGATGCAATGACAATGGGTTCAGGTGCTTCTGCCAAAGCTGTAAATTCATCATCATTCAATTCTTCAATGGCAGGGGGGGAATTGTTTTCAGCATTCTCAGCAATTATCTCAGTATTTTTTGTGGTGTCTGTATTGTTGTGGTTACCCCGGTTTTGTCCATTTGACTCAGTAATCACCTCTGTTTTATCTGCAGACAGGGTATCTCCGTTAGCGGTCAAAGGCAATTTATTGCCTTGCTCCGGACTGATTTTCCACAGTATTATTGCTGTGGTGAAAGCGATGAGCATTACAGATGCTGCGGCGTAATACCAGGTTTTTTTACTTAGACTGAAAACACCTCTGTGTCGGGTTTTCTGCCTGAGGTATTGCTTCATTTGTGCGTGGCCAAATGAATAAACCAAAGCTGCAATTTTTTCCTGCTGTTCAACCTGGGCTTTGAATGTAGGGTCGTTCTGCAACTTTGTCAGGAAGGCCTGCAGTTCCGACCCTGAAAGTTTACCTCGGATATAGCGGTCAATCAATTCAATATGGGGATCCAATTCACTCATCCGATGAAATCTGATTTGTTAAAGCGGCTCTTGATTAGGGTTTCTAATTTTTTAAAACACTGATATTTCTTGGCTTTAGCCGTGTCTGCGTTGGCAAACTGCATCTTTTGGGCAATTTGTTCCATGTCGTTACCATCAAAGTAAAACAGTGTGAGTAGTTTTTTACAGGTTTCACCAATTTCATCCATGGCTTTTTGCAGATGTTTGAAATCTGATATTTCTGAAAAATTGTCAGCTGTCACGTGCAAATGCGGCAGTATTTTTTCTTCACCCTCTATGCGCTGTTGTTTTCCCAATCTTTTGAGCCATAAGTTTTTGCAGACGGCCATAATGTAGGTGCTTAGCTTACTGCTTAGTACAAAATCTCCTTGCTGTACTTTCTGCCACAATACGATTAGGGCGTCCTGGAGCAGGTCTTCCGCATCTTCATCTCTTCCCTGGTTTTTTAGCACATAGCTA
>JBEDNI010000040.1:0-2836 GCA_041170685.1 Bacteroidota bacterium
AGCGTATCTCTGACCGATGGATTGGCAACATCCCAAACCGCATATCGGATGGTAGCTGTATCTGCCGCACCCTGAGCTGAAAAACTGATTTTGATACTGGCTTTTTCGCCGGGAGCAATGTCTGAAAATTTACCACTGTCCACAAAGGTGAGGTAACAACCCACATTATCACAGAACGCCGGAGCACTCCATCCCTTTGGGTAATCCACCAACACCTTTTCATATGCTATGCGAAGGGGTTTAGAATCCTTATTTTTTAAATAAATCTGACAGTCATATGGATTGGTAGCATCCGGATAAAAGTCTTGTGATTTGCCCCCCAGAATCTCAATGGTTTGGGCAGATAATGCCGTAACAGAAAACGTTGCTATGGCCAGTAAATTCAGACATTTTAAAACCTTCTTCATCGTGCTACAAAGATAATCAGATTAATTTAATTTAAGGTCAATAAAATGTCAAACCCGGGACAGTAGATTTCCGGACAGTTCAGACAAGGTTTCACAGCTGCCCATAAACAAAGGGTGCTTCGACACTTCATCATTCGGCATTTCCATCCCTGCATGATTATACCAGAAGGTAGGAATACCCGCATTCACCCCGCCTTTCACATCTGTATCCCAGGTATCGCCTGCATAAAAAACATGATTAAATGAACCATACTTTTCTGCAGCAGTGCTGATTGCCACATCAAAAATGGCTTTATCCGGTTTGGCAATACCCACGGATTCACTGGTAATCATCAACTCCACATAGCTGTCCAGGCCACAGGCCCGAATTTTGGTGCGCTGGGTCTTTTCAAATCCATTGGTGAGCAGTACCAGTTCAAACACCTCCTTCATTTCCTGCACAAAAGCCATGGCACCGGGCATCATGCGGGTCATCAGCGGACAGATTTCCAGGTATTCATCCCACACATTTTCGGGGTGCTCCTCATCGGGAATGCCCAAGGCACGGAAAGTGTCGATAAAACGGCCTGTCCTCAGCAAATCTTTTTGGATTTCGCCGGCTTCATATCGTTTCCAATAGGATTTGTTGATGGATTTATAGGTATCAATAAACTGATGTACGGAGTGGGATGTGCGCACATGCAAATGGTGTCTGTGAAATAACTCAGCAAGGGCTTCCTCGGCATTACCATCAAAATCCCATAGGGTATTATCCAGATCCAGCAGCAATAAATTGCGCAGGACCATTAGTGGGTGGCAAAATTGGACGAAACCGTCACGCGTGCGGTTTTTCGCTTGCTGGAAGTATTGAAAACACCGCCCCAGCTGTATTCTTCATTGTCATTTTCACCTGTTATCTGAAATACACCCAAATCTGACGATTTGAGCGACCCTAGCCGGCAGTCACTGGCTTCGGCAATCTTTTCCGCACGGGCACTGGCATCTGAGGCGGCCTGGCTAATCAACTCCAGCTTCAACTCTGACAAGCGCGTGTAATAAAACTCGGGCGAATTGGCATTAAATTCAATTCCATTTTCCACCAGGTTCATACTTTCCTTTACTATGGCCTCTATGGCATCAATGCGGCGGGAACGAATTTTAATGCCCTGAGTGGCCTTGTAACCCACAAAAACCGACCGATAATTACCGTCTGAACGAATATCTTCATACTGTCTGTCCAGATTTACCGTTCCAAAAACCATTTCTGAATCATGCACACCCTGCCCCTTAAAATACTGATATACTTTATCCTTATCCGCCTTGATCAGCTGATAAGCATCTTTCATTTCGGCACTGCTGCGGGAAAAACTGCCGGACCAGTGAATATCATCGCTGGTAAAACTCACCTCAGCCATCCCGGTAACGGCAATGTATTCGCCGTGGGGTTTGCGTTTAAAACCATTGCCTATAAACCAGGCAGCCACAATTCCCGCCACTGCGAGAATCAGGTAGTGAATGTTATTTTTAATCATGATTTAACGTTATCAATACAAGCACACAAGTTAGTGAAAATTTCATCAATTTCACCAATACCCTGAACACTTTGATATTTGCCCTGTTCGCTGTAGTAGCCCTGAAGTGGCAATGTTTTGTTTTGATACTCGCGGAATCGGTTGCGAATGGTGTCTTCATCCTGATCGTCCACCCTGCCCGAGGTTTGGCCACGAAGCATCAGTCTCTTCACCAGCTCATCCTCCACTACTTCCAGCCCCAGCACCGCAGAGATGGCAGTGTTAAACTCCAATAACATGGTATCCAGCGCTTCTGCCTGCGGAATCGTTCTGGGGAATCCGTCAAAAATAAACCCACCGGCACCGGCATGGGATGACATAAAATTGCGCACCATACCCACCACAACCGAATCCGGCACCAGTTCGCCTTTGCTAATGTATTCATTGGCCTCGTTACCAAGCACCGTTCCTGCTTTACGCTCTGCCCTTAGCAAATCTCCGGTGGCAATGTGTACAAGCTGATAGCGATCAATAATTTTTTCGCTTTGTGTGCCTTTTCCGGCACCGGGAGGACCAAATATGATGAGGTTTAGCATAAAAGTGAGCAAAGAAAATGACAAATTATTACATCAACAACTTCCATGGCGGATAAACCCTGAAATGATAAAACAGGTCAATCAAAAATATATTCCCTGTCAAATGAATCAATAAATGAATCTTTTGAGGTATTGATAATGTTGCATTGTTTATAATCTGCATACATTTTTATCTGAGCAAAGCCATGGAAAAGGCGCTTCAGGTTTTCAAATTGTTTCCAGATGGGCTGCGGAATATAATTACCGGAAGCATCCCGGTCAGACAATATATTCCGGGTAGGCGATTTATCATAAAAATGATGCTGAACCATGTATACCTTATTGTCATCACCCACCTCCAGAT
>JBEDNI010000040.1:2849-13723 GCA_041170685.1 Bacteroidota bacterium
AATTGGCATTGACCCCCGATATGTATATTTTTTTAAATCCTTCGTTTATTTTTTGAAATAAGGCCATTTGTACCACATTCATAAACTGAGGATTACCCAAACCGGCAGGAAAAATAAATCTGTATAAAAACCAGCGAAAACCCTCTACTTTAATATTATTAAAATACACAATATGAATATTGGTATTTTCTGAAACTTCTTTAACCAATAGTGATTTTTTCGCCCACACAGGTATATATAAATTCATTTTCCATGTGGTTTTTTCTTTGATAGACTTGATGGCATTCACGACCGCAACTACCGTGTTTTTCTCACCCATCGATTTCTTTTCTCTCCATGTTTGTTCCGGATTGGCATATTCTTTTTCATCAATCCAAAAAAATAATCCATCCTTGATAAAATAAGACTGCGGCTGAATTCTTGCGTAAATATCAGTGGTGGAAAAACCATTTACCACACAAACATGCTTACCGGAAAAATAATTCGGATCCTTCTCCATAGCGGCAGACAAGGCCGGTCCATTCCCCATAACATAGCAATCTTCCGAAGGGTTTACAACGGGTTTTTTATATTTTTGGGCTTTAATTACAACCTTTACAATCGATAAGAACGTATAAAACGATTGTTGTATAAAAATGATGATTTTACCCATGCCGCAATCTATTTCATTCAAGCATATCCAGACTGAGGCGATCGCCTTTCTTACAGGGCGTTTTAAATTTACGTCCCTTAACCTCCGGCCAGTGTTTAGGATGAAGACCAAAACCGGGCCTCACACTTCGAACATTCTCTTCAGTTACCACTGCTCCTGCTTCAACATCTGCCGCTACATATAAACTGCGGGAATGCGCCCTTCCGGAAACCATTTTCTCTGTTAACCTATAATCGTCGACCCCTCTCATTTTTTCGGCCATTCTAACCGAAGTCACCAAATTTTTCCAGTCCGCGGGCTCCAAGCTAAAGGCCGCATCGGGTCCGCCGAGTGATTTATCCAGTATAAAATGTTTTTCTATGAGGCAAGCGCCGTAAACCGCAGCGCTGATAGGGGCCACAATATCCAGGGTATGATCACTGAGTCCGACCTCCACATTGAAATCTTCCTGAATACGGGGTATCATGCTCAGATTGGCTTCTTCCGGCGGCGTAGGATAACTGCTGGTACACTTCAATATCACAATCTGATTATTCCCCATGCGGCGGCACGCATCAATTGCAAGCTTGATGTCATCATAGCCGGCTATACCCGTGCTGATAATGATGGGTTTTGCCTTAGAAGCAGCATGTTCAATGAGCGGGATATCCGTTATTTCAAAACTGGCTATTTTAAATGCCGTAATACCACATTGTTCCAAAAACTCAACCTCCTCATGCCCA
This sequence comes from Bacteroidota bacterium, assembly GCA_041170685.1. Classification (GTDB taxonomy): domain Bacteria; phylum Bacteroidota; class Bacteroidia; order NS11-12g; family UBA955; genus RGEC01. The sequence continues at coordinate 4,224 of JBEDNI010000040.1, forward strand.
AACGGAGAGCTAAAAAACTCCATGTCCAGACTGTGTGCCAGTTGCATCAGCGGTACCGTCCATTCCCAAGGGGTATAAATATCCTGATACAAATCGAAGTAAGGAGTGCCGTCCCACAGGGTTCCGCCACCCACCACAAAATCTTTATTGTCTGTTTCCAGCGTAATGTTTCCGGGCTTGAGGGTTTGAATTTTAACGGCATCCAGCCCACACTCTTTCATAGATAGCACAGATTTTCTGGCAATCTCAAAATCGCCCCGGTGATTGCCGCTCAGCTCTCCCGCAATCAAGGCAGGTAGTCCTTGCCCTATGTGTTTCTTGCCAAAAACAATGCTGCTCATGCTCAGCAAAGTTAACCCATTTTGAGGTACATTTGCACGTGTTGCAAAGACCCGATTTATTCGTAATTACCACAGGCAATCCCAATGTTGGACTGGGCCATGTAAATCGTTGCACCTCCATTTCCAACAGCATCAGGCAATATTTCACCCATATTTGCTTTGTTTTCAACAAAACAGACGAATCCCTCCAATATGGCCATTTCCCTTGTGTTTATACCACAGACAGATTGAGCTTCGTTTTGCAACATTCAAAACCCGGGGACCATGTGATACTGGATGATTACGCATTGACCAAGGGAGATGTAAACCCATTACAGGCACATGGCTTATGGACTATTGGCATTAACGATATACCGGCCGACGCCCTGCCCTGCAATGTTATTATCAATCATTTGCCGGCTGCTGAAAAAAATGGGTTTGACCACCTCCCTGAAACCCGCTTGCTGCTTGGATCAGCATACCTGATGCTGAGAAAACCTTTTCTGGATGCGCTCAAAAACCATCGTACAACCTCCCCACAGACCGGGCTGATAATTGCACTGGGCGGTACCGACCCTGAGCAGTTGACAGAAAAATTCCTGCAAGCTGCGATAGAACTGGGCATTGCACCTATTCACATCGTTACCAGTCATTTAAACAACGGACTACCCGCCCTCAGGGAAAGATGCAACGAAGCAATCCACTTACATATTGGCCTCAATGCCGATGAAATGGTTGCGCTGATTCAGTCATGTAAATTTTCATTATTAACGGCCTCAACGCTCACCCTGGAAGCCATGTGCGTGGGCTCTTGCATTGCTACCGGCTATACTCATGAAAATCAAAAAATGATTGCCGCAACTTGCGAAAAACACCAAACCGCCCTGGATGCAGGAGATTTACACACAGCAAATGCCCTGAATGTATTGTCGCAGCTGACACACATGAATGCAGATGAGCTTAAATTGAATCAGTACAACCTGATGAAGGCCGCAGACCCGGAAAATTTTAAAAACCTGTTAAAAGATAGCTTTTAGTGCTGCATTGACTAGCCGGCATGCATGATTTTGTATTTCAACTCAGCGGCCTTCCAGTCGCTTTCGTTGTCTATATCCTGGCAATACATTTCATCTACCTCAAATGCAAGGGTTTTATCCATAAACACCTTACCGGACTGCAAGAATTTTTCAACGTTAATCCAGAAAAATAAACCGGCATCATGAAATGAAGCCGGCAGATCTTGGGAACGAACATGCATGTTTTCGGGTTGAATCATCTGTAACCAACCCTCCTCCAACTTCATGGCCCGCTGAATGGGGAATGAATAGCGAACCACCGGAAGCAAACTGTCCGCTCCGGATGTCATAAATTCCCGGTATGATTTTTTGAGCATATCCGCATCCACAAATGGTGCCGTGGCGTAAATCAGGCACAGCGTACCCTGCAGCATATTCAAATCGTGCAGTACCTCCTTCAGCACCTCACTGATGGTTGCCACATCTGAGGCCGCCTCAGCACTGCGGTCGTGCACATGAATTTTTTCTGACCTGCACAATTCTGCAATATCATCCTTGTCTGTGCTAACCCAAATATCCGTGAATATTTCTGAAGCACTCGCCGCATCTATGCTATACTGTATAATGGGCTTCCCCATAAACAGACGGCTATTTTTACCGGGAATGCGCTTACTGCCTCCCCTGGCAGGTATCAACGCCAGAATTTTATTCATGCTGTATTTATTGCTTTCGCAAAAATTCCTTTACCAAATCAATTACATATTCCTGATCTTCTGACGACAGCGACGGATACATGGGCAGACTCAGGCATTCCCCATAATATTTTTCCGCTTTGGGAAAATCACCTTTTTTAAAACCCATATTTTGGTAATGGGGCATGGTGTGCATGGGTATGTAATGAACCTGAGCAAATACCCCATTTTCCCTCAAAAAGTCGTAGAGCGCCTTTCTATTGGAGGTAGTGATAACGTATAAGTGGTATGCATGACCCACACCATCCGGAACATGGGTAAAAGACAGATTACAACCTTCGAATGCCTCACTGTATCGGCGGGCTATGGCCCTGCGTTTCACGAGTCCTTCGTCGGCACGTGTGAGCTGCGATGAACCTAAAGCGCACAACACATCCGGCATGCGATAATTGTAGCCCAGTTCCTGCATTTCCATATACCAGCCCCCATGGTTTTCATGCATTTTCTGCGGATCGCGGGTGATGCCATGGGTGCGGAGCAATTTTACCTTATCAATGAGTGCAGAATTATTGCCCGTAATCATCCCTCCTTCGCCACAGGCAATGTGCTTAACGGGATGAAACGAAAAAATTGCCAGATCGGCATACTGACCATCACCGCAGTAGCGGATTTCGCCTGCGTTGTCTGTAAAGTACCCGCCCGGTGCGTGGCAGGCGTCTTCAATAATCCTGGCTCCGTATTGGTCTGCCATGATTTTCACCTCATCCATTCGCACCGGATATCCCGCAAAATCTACCGGTACTACGCCTTTGTAACGACCGGTTTTTAGCTTATCCTCCAACTGATTTAAATCCATGGTCAGTGTAGCAGGATCTATATCCACAAAATCTACCTGACCACCGCAATACAAAATGCAGTTTCCGCTGGCCACAAAGGATATTGGCGTTGTTAACCATCGATCGCCTGGCTTTACATCCAGCGCCATGGCACACAAATGCAAGGCGGCCGTCCCATTGGCCACGGCAACCGCATGGGATGAATGCACATGGGCCGAAAATCCATTTTCAAATTTCTCTACAGCCGGACCCTGGGTTAAAAAATCACCCGTTAATACAGCACTCACAGCATCAATATCCTGCTGTGTTATATGCTGGCGGCCATAGGGAATATTTTTCATACGGGGGTAAATTCAGAATCCATGTGGATTTTGATGAGTTCGCGTATGGCCTCAACAGAAAGCCATTGATCATTCTCACCGCTATTGTATTTGAAACCCTGTGCTACCGGAGCTGCTCCAAAATGTTGCTGCCAGTCGTTGAGGTTAAAATTCGGAACCGTAGGCAATATGGCGTAATAATCTCCACAATCAAAAGTGTTGAAGCTATCGCTCTCAGTAATCATTTCTTCATGGATTTTTTCACCGGGCCTGATTCCTACAATCTCACGCTCACAATTAGGACCTATGGCTTCAGCCACATCCCCGATTTTATAAGAAGGTATCTTGGGAACAAAAATTTCGCCTCCCCATGCATTTTTCAGGGCCAGCAGCACCAGATTAACACCATCCTGAAGGGTTATATTGAAACGGGTCATTCGACTGTCTGTAATAGGCAATTTCCCTGTTTTGGATTTTTCCAGAAAAAAGGGCATTACACTGCCCCGGCTTCCCATCACGTTACCATACCTCACCACAGAAAATGTAATATTTCTCTTACCGCGAATGTTATTGGCAGCCGTAAACAACTTATCGCTGCACAATTTAGTAGCTCCATATAAATTAATGGGGGCCGCGGCTTTGTCTGTGCTTAATGCCACTACTTTTTCCACACCCTGATCCAAAGACGCTTCAATAATATTCTGTGCACCCATCACGTTGGTCTTCACAAATTCCCATGGATTGTATTCAGCAGCCGGAACCTGCTTTAGCGCAGCGGCATGAATCACCACATCAATTCCTTCCAGCGCCCTGCGCAATCTATCCAGATCGCGAACGTCTCCCAGAAAATAACGTATTCTGTGGTCCGTACCGGAACTCCACTTCTGGCTCATTTCAAACTGCTTCAGTTCATCACGGCTATACACCACAAGGCGTTCCATCTGAGGATACAGCTGCAGCAATGTCTCCATAAATTTCTTACCAAACGAGCCGGTTCCGCCTGTAATGAGTACACTCTTTTTGTTTAAATCAGGGAAGTGATTTTCGAACATAAATGCAAAGTTAAGATTTTATTGACGGATATACCACCGACTCATGGCTTTACCATGCCGAATTTTGATAACAGCTTCCTACCCATGCTTTCAATGTCTTCACTCAATTTAAACTTGAATAATACGAAAACAGTAGAGGAAACTATCAGGACATTCTTAAGCAATAAGTCCAGCCAAAAAACAGGAGTAATCTTAACCATGCTGATAAAAACCAAAAGACCGGCCAGCAAGCCCACCATAATGAACACCTTGCTGTTGTAGGGATTTAAACGGAACATAAACCAGATGATGATTCCTGTAATCAATGCCCCCAACAACCACACAAAAGCAGTAGCTGCCGCAGCACCCTCAATGCCATACAGCGGAATCATATAGTTATTAAGTAGGATGCCCGCAGCTAGACATGCAGCATTGATAATCAGGGACAAATAATAGCGGTGCGAGAAAATCAACATGGCAGAGCTGTTTCCCTGCAGCAGCATACACAATTTGCCCAAGCCCAAAATTAACACAGCCCATTTACCGGGCTCATACTTTTCTCCATTGGGCATCCAGTGATAAAACAAATCGATATTCACCCAAATCATCAGCAGCACAACGGCTCCGATGATGAATTGATTCAAAGTGGTTTTCTGATAAAGGCGCTTCATTTCTGCCTTATCTCCCCTGTGCATCGCATCAGATAACACAGGATTCGAAATCTGTAAAATGCTGCGGGTGGGTATTTCAATAATCACGGCCATATTCACTGCGACGGAATAAACACCTGTAGCCACCAGTCCGTCCAATGCGCTAATCATCACAAAATCCAGGCGCTGAATGAACAAATTAGCCAGGTAGGTCAAAAAGAGATAGCCGGTATACACCGAAAACTCTTTTTTAAGTCCGGGCTGTCCGGTGATATGGCCAAAATCGGGAAGAAAGGAAAGACGGGTGCTGCGCAGCACGAACCACAAATTAAGAAATGCCGCCAGGGCATAGACAGCCGGAGTAAGTTTTACCGCGGTATCAAAGTCTATCCAGCTGAGATAAAACACAAAACCAATGAGTCCCAGCAGAATCCGCACCACATTTTCACGGATAAAACTGGAATATAAAATATTGCCGAGCGAGGCAGAAAAAACCTCAAGCACCGTATTGTAGCCAAAGAAAAAAATAAAGGGTATTAAAAGGTGATAATGTTCCAGGAAAGCAGAGGAATTGATTTCCAGATAGGCCACCACCTGTGGCTTAAAAAAGAGGAGTGCAACAGTGACCAGCAAAAAACCAATAAATGGAATGAGCAAAAGCCAGAAGCCGACCCCATGATGGCCTTTTTCTTCATTTTTAAAGCGGGGGAAAAATTTCCAGATAGAATATCCGGTGCCCATTTGCGCAACACCGGCCAGCAGGGCACCCACCTCTATAAACATTCGGATAATACCGTTTTCGGCCACGGTATACACCAGCGGGAACAGATAAAACGTGGTAAACAGGCCCACGGCACTGCCTGCATAATTAATTACGGAGGCCCAAAGACTTTGTTTGGCAATAACTCCACGCACAGGGCAAAGGTATTAACAGGAAGTACAAGAACTTAACTTCCCTCAAAAATCACGATGAAACAGATAAACTATACGTTTAATACCTTAACCGAATTGCCACATTGTGTGGTATACTTGTTCAACGTCATAAATTTGTAAAACCAATGTGAAGAAAAAATATTTTTTACTTTTCTATTGAAATTCTCCCTAACAATGCCTTAATTCGAAACCTATTCATAAATAAACAACAAGGAAATGAAAAAATTATTGTTCGCAGCAACTGCTTTGGCACTTACCTTAACAGTAGCATGTAAGAAGAAAAGTACGGATGACGGAAACACAGCAGATGCTTTCAATGTAGAGCAAAAACAAAACACTTTGGTAGTTTACAACACTGCCACTTGGTGCGGACCTTGCGGTGTGTATGGTGGCCCAACCTTCAAGGGTATTCTCGACAATCCTGATATTGTTGCCATTGACCTTCATACTTCAGGTTCTTCTCTCCTCACTCCTATCTACACTCCCGGTGGTGCTAAGAAAGATTCTGCCATGGTAGCTCCTTTCGCCATCTATCTGTATGCCCAGACTAAGCCTAATGGTTATATCCCTCACTTCTATGCAAACAACACATTGCTCGGAAACAGTGAAGTAACTTCCACCTCCATCACCAGCGCTGCAAACACCTTCAAAGCAGCTACCCCAACTGCCGGTGTGGCCGTGAAAGCATCCGCCAATGGTAACACCATCAGCATCGATTACAAAGCCAAAGCATTCTCTGCCGGTTCAGGTGAATATTACCTGTCACTGATCCTGTGCGAAAAATCAGTAACTGCTACTCAGTCAGGTGCTTCAGGTGGTATTACTGAGCACAAAAACATAGTACGTGCCACTGCATTCAGCACTGCCGCAAGCCCTCTGAATGCTTTCTCACCTACAGCGGTTCTTACCAATCCTACTGCCGGTCAGGAAGTTTCAGGTAACCAGACCTTCAACTGGGAATTGCCCGCATTGGCTTCTCGCTACAACGCTTTCAAGCGTTGGGATGCCTTTACAACTGCCAATACCATGGTGGCTGCTATTCTTTGGAAAAAGAACGGTACTGCCTATGATCTGGTAAATGCTGCTAAATGCGACGTTAAATAATTCTAAACACTATCCAACAAAAAAACCCGGTGTCAGCCGGGTTTTTTTTATGCTTTTAATTTATTATCTGCCCTTAAACTCCGGCTTTCGCTTTTCCACAAAGGCATTCATACCCTCTTTTTGGTCTTCGGTGGCAAACAACATATAGAAGTTCTTGCGCTCAAAGTATAGACCCTCCTGCAAGTGGGTATCAAACGCCTTCAATACACTTTCTTTGGCCAGCTGCACCGCGATGGGAGATTTCTCGGCCACCGCCACAGCCATTTTAATGGCCTCATCCAGGTACAGTTCCACCGGCACAATTTTGTTAATCAAGCCCGCTTCCTTTGCTTCCTGTGCCGATATAAACCTGCCGGTAAGCACCATCTCCATGGCCCTTACTTTGCCCACCGCACGGGTTAATCGTTGCGTTCCCCCGGCACCGGGCATCACACCAATGTTAATTTCCGGCTGCCCAAATTGTGCACTTTCCGAAGCCACCACCATATCGCAATGCATTACCAGCTCGCATCCTCCGCCCAGCGCAAAACCACTCACTGCAGCTATAATAGGCTTTTTGGTGCGGCGAATAGCATCCCAGGTGCTAAACTGATCAATTTGCAACATATCAATGGCAGTTTTTCCGGCCATTTGTTTGATGTCTGCACCGGCTGCAAATGCCTTGTCATTGCCGGTAATAACTATAGCCCGTACCTGCTCATCTTCATCAAGCTGTTTCAACGCATCTCGCACTTCCCCCATCAACTGCAGGTTCAGGGCATTGTATTCTTTAGGACGATTTAACCTGATCAAGGCCACATAAGGCGCCACCTGTGGTTCTACCAAAATATATTCGTAAGCCATGCCGCGAAGATAAAGTCTGTGCAGCAGAATTGATTAATGGATCAGCTTGGGCAATATCCACCTGCGGTACAGGACAAACAACCCAATCGCAATTAGGCATCCCAGAAGGCCTCCACAAACTACATCCAGCGGATAATGCTTACCTAAATACACCCGTGAATAGGCTACCAGCGAAGCGATTAGCAACAATATAAACTTTCTGTATCCTTTCAGATTCAACAGCAGTGAGGCCAGCAACATAACAGCAAAAAAATTGGAGGCGTGGCTGCTTACAAAGCCATAATTGTTGCTATTATCCTGGATAAACCGCGATTTTTCCTCAGCAGAAATTTCCGGAAGCCGGGCAAGGTTGCTTTCAACCATATAGGGTCGTTGCCGTTGGAAATAAGGCTTTACAACCCTTGAAGTAAAACTATCCGAAATCCCAAACGCAGCTACCAAAAGCAAAACGCTGACTGCACCCGGTTTCCATGACTGATGTCTAAAAAGCAAGTATATCAGCAAGCCATAAAGCGGCAGCCAGCCATATTTAGAACTGCAAAAAATCATCCATCCATCCATCCACTCTGCGGAAAGCGTCCGGTTAATCAGTTTGAATAAGGCTGCATCCAATTGAAGCATATAAACTAAGGTTTTTGCGATACAAGGATAATGCGCGCTGAGGATTTTTCATTGAAAGGTTGCAAAGAATAATCACCGAAGGTTTTTAAAACGGTGAATCCGGCCTGCTCATGCAATGTTTTCAATGCTGCGGCGGGGTATACTTTCACGCTTTCCTGAAATCGCAATTTTTTATCACCATCCATTACCTCAATATCTTTTTTAATAAAACCATCCTGCACATAGCGGCTGATAGTAAAACTAACATGACCTCGCTGCACTTTTTCTTCTGCCTTTAAGTGCGATATAGTATGATCCGGATTTAGATAATCCTGCACAAAAATACCGTTAGGTTTTAGGGCCTGATATATGTTATTCAAAGACAACAAATCATCGGCACTATTTTCAAAATATCCAAAACTGGTAAAAAGATTATAGCCCGCATCAAGCTCCGACACAGGGAATAAATGGCGCATATCATGCACAAAATAATGTTCATTTGGACCGGACACAGAACGGGCATATTCAATACTCGCAGCGCTAATATCCAGACCTGTAACGTCAAAACCCAGCGATGCCAGAACACGGCTATGACGACCTTTTCCACAGGCAATGTCGGCTACTGAAGACCCTTGTTCCAGCTGAAGATACAGGCATATGTTCTCAATAAAGCGAGCCGCCTCAGTTTCATCCCTATTGCTGTACAAAAGATGATAATATTCCGAATCAAACCAGCTTTCAAACCACTTTGGCATAATTTTTTCAAAGATACTGCAACCAACGGGCAGTCTAAAACGAATTAAAAGCAACCGGGATGAGTGAAGAACAGTTTCAACATTGTGTAACTGCATTTAGCAACAGACTGAATCAATTTGCCCTGATTACCAATAACCCATTTTACAGGACATTAATATTCTAATTCTATATGATACTTACAATTAAAATTAATAAGCCTAAAATAACTGCATTGCTCCTCATTTTCTGCAGTTCATACACCCATATTGGTTTTGGACAAAATCCCGCAAAAAAAAATCAAATCGTAGTTGAAAAATCCATCAAAAACAAAAGAGACAGCTAATTTAATTGGCGATGCAGCGCTGAGCAAAGTTAAGCCAACTGTTCGAATTATTAATGCTGCTCGCGGGGGAGTATTAG
>JBEDNI010000041.1:0-10678 GCA_041170685.1 Bacteroidota bacterium
GTAGTGGATAACAATCCATCAGGACCTATCAATTATGCCTACGATCTCAACGACAGTATTGATGCCAAAATAGAAAAGGTGGTTAAACGCGTTTACGGCGGATCAGGCATTAAGCTGTCAGGTACTGCACAAACCAAACTGAAGAAATTTGAAGAGCTGGGTTGGAGCAATTTGCCCGTGTGTATTGCCAAAACACAGTACAGCTTTAGTGACGATATCAGCATGGGGCCCCTGGCCAAAGATTTCACCCTGAGGGTAGAAGATCTGGTAATCAATGCAGGTGCAGGGTTTGTGGTGGCCATTGCGGGCGATATTATGCGTATGCCCGGTTTGCCCAAAGAACCCCAGGCACAGCATATAAAACTGGTAAATGGCGAAATTGACGGTCTGAGCTGATTTGCTGCAGATTGCTGTTTTTTCCTTCACCGTTGGTTAACTTTGCCGTTATGAAACCCGGAGATAAGCTCTTTTCCTTCAACTTAAAAAACGTGGACGGTAAAATGGTAAGCAACTACGATTTTGCCGATAAATATAGTCTGCTGATTATTGTAACCTGTAACCATTGCAAATATGCACAGGCCTACTGGGGACGATTAAAACAACTTGCTATCAAATACGAAGAAGACAGTCTTGGAATGGTAGCTGTTTGTGGCAACAATGCGCAGACCTATCCGCAAGACAGCTACGAGAGCATGCAGCAACTGTACAGGCAACTCGCACTGCCATTCCCCTATTTGCACGATGAACACCAGGAGGTAATTAAGAAACTGGGCGCAGTGAGAACGCCCGAAGCATTTTTATTCAACAACAAACGTGAACTGGTATATCGCGGGGCCATAGACGACAACTGGGAAAACGAAGCAGCCATCATGCAGGTATATCTGGAAGATGCGGTCGAATACAGCCTTGATGGACTGGAAGTAGACTACCCTGAAATTGATGCAGTGGGTTGCACCATCAAATGGATACCCGGCAATGAACCCGGATAATAGCAGACCCATTGCCCTAATAACCGGTGCCGGCAGCGGTATTGGTGAAGCCCTGGCTATAGAATCCTCAAAACGTGGATACGATTTAGTTTTGATGGGACGCAATGAGCAAAACCTGCAAAAAGTAGCCGCTGTTTGCAAAGGCCTAGGCTCACTGGTTGTGGTGGTTGCAGGCGATGTTAGCAAAAAAGAAGATTGTGAGGAATTTATCTCAGCCGCAGAAGCCCTGCCGGGCAAAATAAAGGTGCTATTCAACAATGCCGGAATCAGCATGCGTGCAGTATTTGAGGATACAGACCCTGACGTGCTGCACACGCTGATGAATACCAATTTCTGGGGAACGGTTTACTGCACCAAATATGCATTGCCCAAATTGTTGGATAACCAGGGTTCAGTAGTAGGGGTATCTTCTATTGCGGGCTTTAAAGGATTGCCGGGCCGAACGGGCTATAGTGCCAGCAAATTCGCCATGCATGGATTTTTGGAAAGTCTTAGAAATGAGAACATTAAAAAAGGTCTGCATGTGTTGATTGCCTGCCCGGGTTACACAGCCAGCAACATACGAAAAACGGCTTTAAACAAGACTGGACAATCCCAATCGGAGACACCGCTGGATGAAAGCAAACTGATGCAGCCTGCTGAAGTTGCTACTGCCATATGGAACAGCGTGGAAAAGCACAGGCTTTACCTGGTATTGACCCTTCAAGGGAAAATGGCAGTTTTCATCAACAAATGGTGGCCCAAACTAGCCGATAGGCTGGCATACAACGTAATCAGCAAAGAGCCCGACAGCCCATTCTCCTGAAATAAAATTGGATTTTATACTATATATTTGAAAAAAATACGCACATGGAAAATCAAACACTTGACCACCAGCCCCAGGCCAAAACCATGACGGCCACCATCAATGTACTGACAATATTAACTTTTATTGGATGCAGCATTGCCTTTATCTCCGCCATCTGGAGTCTTTATTCATCGGGTAAATCCATGGATCAAATCGCCCAAATGCAGGAGCAAGTTGACCAAATGGGTGAAACCAGTGAAACCGCTGCCAATATGATGTTGCAAAGCATAGAAATGGTAAAAACACAATACGACAATCGCTATTTGTTATTTATTGTCAACCTGCTTGCCACAGGACTTTGTTTATTCGGAGCTATTGAAATGAGGAAAATGCGTAAAAACGGTTTCTACCTTTGGTTAACCGGCGAGCTGCTGCCTATACTTATCACGGTTGCCATCATAGGTTTCAATCTGATGGGAGGTATTGTACTTGTTGCTTCCTTACTTTTTGCAGGTGTTTTTATAGTATTGTATGGTTTACAGGTAAAACACATGCATTGATTCAGCATATTAAATAGTAAAACTAAAAAGCGGGGTTACCCGCTTTTTTTATGTTTACCTTTGCGGCATGAAAATGAGCGAAATACTGACTGTTTCCTTTACCCTTTTTGCGGTGATTGATATGCTGGGCTCCATACCGGTCATTATTGCGCTTCGATCCAAATCTGTTCAGATTAATCCGGTAAAAGTGACCCTGGCCAGTGCGGTGCTGATGGTGGGTTTTCTGTTGGCGGGTGAGTACTTTCTCCAGTTTCTGGGGCTGGATAAGGCCTCGTTCGCGCTGGCAGGCTCTGTTGTGATGTTCATCCTGGGTCTGGAAATGGTGCTGGGTATTGATATCTTTCGCAGTGACCCTGATGTTCCCGGTGGTAGTGTGGTACCCGTTGCTTTCCCCATTATTGCCGGATCCGGAACACTCACCACCATTTTATCGTTAAAAGCCATATACAACGAATGGGTAATAGGCATTGGCATTGCTGCCAACCTTTTATTCATTTACATCGCGCTACGCAGCTCACGTTGGCTCGAAAAGAAAATCAGCAAAGCCGGCCTGCTTACCATCCGAAAATTCTTTGGAGTAATTCTGTTGGCCATTGCAGTGAAGATTTTCCGGGGAAATATTTAACATCCATTTCCCTCAATATATCAATTAATTACCCAAATTTGTCCCGATTAAATAGCAATCGAATGTGGATAAGTATTCACTTTTTTTTGTTATATTAAAAAACCAAATATGGTAATTGCCTGCACAAACAATAAAACAACACTTATGGAACAAAAAAACGAAACCTCAAAAAGACCTGTATTCCTTACAGTTCTTTGTATCCTCACTTGGGTAGGATGTGCAATTGGCCTTGTTGGCGCTATCGGAAGCATTGGAATGAGCTCTGCAGCAAGCAGTATGTCAACTCAAATGCAAAGCACCGGCGATCCAGAATTGGACAGATCGATGGCAGCCATTACAGAAGCATCAAACAGCGCCATGAAATATGCTTCAATGATTAGCTGGATTAACCTCCTGTGCATTGTAGCTTGTGCATTAGGTGCTTTCTTTATGTGGCAGCTCAAGAAAACCGGTTTTTACATTTACACTGCCGGTGAATTAATTCCGGTGGTAGCTTCTATAGCACTGTTAGGCAGCATGCCCGGTGGTGGTTTATTTGCCGGCCTCGGAATGATTGCCGCAATTATTCCTGTTGCATTCGTCGTAATGTACGGGTTGAACCTGAAGCACATGAAATAATAAAAAATAAATTGTGAAAAAAACCCGCCCTGTGCGGGTTTTTTTATGCGCTAACCGCATATTTCTAATATATTTGCCCTGCATGGAAAACAACACCCTCGACAACAACTTTGGCAACGGTCAAAATGCGGTTGCTCTCCCCAATTCAACGGCAGTACTCGTACTTGGCATTCTTTCTCTCGTGATGTGCTTTTGCTATGGCATCATCGGCCTGATTTTAGGCATCATTGGCCTAAGCATGGCAGGTAAAGATATGCAGCGTTACAAAATGAACCCCAGTGGTTACACCACCTCCAGCTATAACAATCTGAAGGCAGGTCGTGTTTGCGCCATCATCGGAACCATCCTAAGCAGCCTTTATTTCATTGTTATCATCATATACCTGATTGCAGTAGGAAGCCTTATTTCTATGGGTTCTTTGGGCGGTTTTTGAGTAAAGACAGCTTCCCATCCTATTTTCTAACCTGCCCTTCCAAAAAATGGGCCGGCATTGAGTGCCCTGGCTGCGGCATGCAACGTTCGCTGTATTCTATCTATAAAGGCGATTTGGGTGCGTCATGGCATTACAATCCGGGGGGAATTCCCTTTCTTTTACTGCTGTTGTTTACGGCCTTCCATCTAATAAGACACATTAAAGTAGGCCCTAAAATTATCCTATGGGGGTTTATCATTACGGCCACCCTCATGTGGGGAAATTTTATCCTAAAACTGCTTTAATCGGTAATTTTTATACTCACCGGGACGCCAGCCTGTGAGTCGCTCTATCGCATATAATATGCGGCTTTTAAGTCCCATATTTTTCCGGGAAATATCAAAATCAAAAGTCCAGTTCATGCGGGCAATCCGCTCCTGGGTAACAGCCGGATGGGTACCGGTAAATTTTTGCAGTGAATCGATGTTGCTATAATCGAATCCTGCAGCCCCCGCTACATGCTTTTGCATGAAATCATCATCGTGCCACATGCGGTGAAACTGCATCTGCTTTTGTTGTTGTGCTTCCGGGTGTTTTACCCAGCCGTAATGATACATTTGCGCACCGCTTCGGGCCACAACCAGCTTATCATTGGGCAACTTCCGAAAGCCCTGCGCATCGCGGTAGCTGAAAATATCCTTTCGGTTTCGGATGATGCGCACCTCATGCCTGTACCAGCGGCGTGAATCACCCACAAAGTCATAGCTTCCATAAAAGTGCAGGTAATCAAACAGCAACCCTTCAACTTGCGGGTTATGAAGGTTTTTTTCCATGGCATGGCGTATGGCAGGTAAATCCTGCTCATGCACACATTCATCGGCCTGTATGTAAAAAAGCCAGTCTGCCTGAGGATTTACCGATGCTTTGGCCTTATCGGTTTCTACCGCCAGCACCCGACCGCCCTCCCTGAGTGTATCATCCCATTCTGTTTCTATGATTTTTATTTTGGGATGCTGAAATGATCGCACAAACGTCAGGGTTTCATCCTCGCTTTTGCCCACGGCAATCACAAATTCATCACACAGGTCAAGGATGCTGAAAACCGCTTCCTTGAGGGGATAATCCGCTCTCACAACGTTTCTGGCAATGGTGAATCCACTTACAAACATGATGTGACTGTGTTAATATCTGCGCTGACTGGGTGGCGGACTCACAGGATGCCAGCGTTCATCCAGGCGCTTGGTGAATCTCACCTCCATGTCTTCCATGATCTGTATGGTTTCGTTGCAAAACTCAAACCCTTTGGCGGCAACCATTTTCACCCCCATACTGTCCTCGTTGTCCATTAGATGAATCCAAAGGGTACAATTTCCGGGGTATTGCAACATAATGGTCTCCAGGGCCGCTGCCTTCCCTTTCAGCATATCATGAAGATCCATGTCTACCTGCACACTCTTAATCAGCGCCTCTTTCTGAATATCGCTGGAGAGAACCATTTCATGAAAACGGGTATAGGTCTTCTGGTTTCTTTCGCTGTATTCAAAACTGCCCTTTATAACCAGAATATAATCTTTGCCCAGCATGGGTTTAAACTTCAGATAATCCTTACCAAACAGGGCAAATTCATGGCTTCCTGAGTAATCCATCACGGTAAATCTGCCAAAGGGCTCCCCTTTCTGGCTGATGGTCTCCCTGCTACCGGTTACAATTCCCATCACCACAAAATTGCTGTTGGAGGCACGGTTTTGCATCTCTGCCATTTCTTTAAGTCCGCAGGTGGTAATCATATCGTATTCAAATCGCAGGGTATCGAGAGGGTGTTTACTCAGAAAAATTCCCACTACTTCCTCCTCTTCCTTCAATTCCTCCAGTAATGGCATGCGATCAACATCAGGCAATTTGGGCTCTCGAGGAACGGCGCTGTCTTCCGCACCACCAAACAGACTGCCCTGTCCTGAAAGCTTATTGTTTTGTACAGAGGCACCAAATTTCAGGGCCAGCTCTATTCCACTTTTGCCCTCATCGTCGCTCTTAAAATATTGGGCTCTGTGGTATCTCGTATCAAAATCAAAGGCCCCGGCTTTGGCCATAGATTCCAGACTGCGGCGGTTCAAAGCCCGTTGATTAACACGGCTGGTCAAATCAAACAAACTGCTGAAAGGTCCGTTCGCATCGCGTTCTGCCAGAATTTCCTCAACAGCGCCCTCACCTACATTCTTCAGTGCTCCCAGACCAAATCGAATTTCACCCCTGGGTGTAACGGTGAAAAGTGTACGGCTTTCATTGATATCCGGTCCCAGCACCTTCACGCCTATGCGATTGCACTCTTCCATATACTGGGTAATCTTCTTGATATCACCCATGTTGCTTTTTAACACGGCTGCCATAAACTGAGCCGGGTAATTGGCTTTCAAATACGCAGTTTTGTAGGCGATATCTGCGTAGCAGGTACTGTGAGATTTGTTGAAGGCATAGGCCGCAAATTCTTCCCAGTCGCTGTAAATTTTTTCCAGTTTATCCTGAGGATACCCTTTGGCTAGGGCGCCTTCCATAAATACAGATTTTAGCTGGTCAATGATGGCCTTGTTCTTTTTACCCATGGCTTTCCGAAGCTCATCGGCCTTGCCCTTGCTGAAATCGGCCAGTTTCTGACTAAGCAGCATCACCTGCTCCTGATATACGGTAATTCCATAGGTTTCCTTCAGGTACTCCTCCATTTCGGGCAAGTCATACTCCACCGGTTTGCGTCCGTGTTTTCGGTCAATAAAATCGGGTATGTATTTGAGCGGACCCGGCCGATACAGGGCATTCATGGCAATCAGGTCACCAAACTGTGTGGGTTTCAAATCGCGCATGTATTTCTGCATTCCCGGACTTTCAAACTGAAAAATGGCTCCTGTTTCCCCACGCTGAAACAGCTCAAAAGTTTTGAGGTCATCCAAAGGGATTTGCTCCACATCAATTTCTACCCCTAGGGTTTCCTTAATCAACCGTACCGCATCCTTCATGATGGTGAGCGTGCTCAGCCCCAGAAAGTCCATTTTCAGTAATCCTGCTTTTTCTATCTGGTTTACATCGTACTGTACCTGCATCCAGGGCGAATCCTTGCTGCGTGCCACAGGAACTACATCATCAATATCTCCGGGCGCAATAATAATTCCGCAGGCATGCACCCCGGTGCCGCGAACAGATCCTTCCAGCTTTTCGGCATCTTTAAGCACCTGTGCTTCAGGAGTATTACTGTTGTAAATACTTTGCAGCTGCCTGATGTTATCACCATCTTCGGGCCTCAGGTTGTTTTTTTCATCTTTCACCAACATTTCCGGCGGCTGGTGCAACGCTTGCTCCAAATCGATGTTACCGGGCACCAGCTTGGCCAGGTAATCCGTCTGAGGCAATGGCAAATCCAGCACCCTACCCACATCGCGGATGGCAGATTTAGCGGCCATGGTAGAATAAGTAATGATTTGGGCAATACGACGTTCCCCATACTTTTTGGCCACATATTCTATCACTTTGTCCCTGCCGGTATCTTCAAAATCAATATCCACGTCGGGCATACTCACCCTTTCAGGATTAAGAAAACGTTCAAACAGCAAATCATAGCGCACCGGATCCACGTTGGTGATGCCCAGACAATAAGCCACCAGACTACCCGCAGCCGATCCCCGGCCCGGCCCTACCCAAACATCCATCTGCCTGGCAGCGGTAGTGAAGTCCTGCACAATTAAGAAGTAGCCGGCAAATCCGGATTTGGTAATGGTTCCCAATTCAAATTCCAGGCGCTCGGATATTTCAGATGGAATCATTTCCCCATAGCGCCTTCTGGCACCTTCAAAAGAAAGGTGTCTCAAAAATTCATTCTGATCCGTAAACGGTTCAGGCAATGCGTAATTGGGCAACACAATGTCGCGGTCCAGTTTGGGTGGAGTAATGGTATCCAACAATAAATTGGTGTTGTCTATGGCTTCAGGGATGTCACTAAACAGCTGCAACATCTCATCCGTAGACTTAAAAAAGAACTCGTCATTAGGGAAACCAAACCTGTATCCTTTGCCGCTTTCTTCATCCGTTGCTTTCGGCTGGCTCTGCAAAGAGCCGGTATTTACGCACAGCAATATGTCATGAGCATTGGCATCCCTTTTGTCGGTATAATGACTGTCGTTGGTAGCAATAATCGGCACATTGTATTTGCGGGCAAACCGAATCAGCGTCTGGTTAATATCCTCTTGAGAAATGCCTGTCCCATCCAGATTTTTCAGGTGGTGACGCTGAAGCTCCACATAATAATTTTCACCAAAAATTTCCAGCCATTCGCAAAACACCCGTTCAGCAGCCTCCTCGCCTTTCCATAAAATGGTTTGGGGCACTTCGGCACCTATGCAGCAACTGGTGGCAATCAAGCCTTCTTTGTATTGCTTTAATAATGATTTATCAATGCGGGGATATTTGCTGTACATCCCCTCCAGATAACCCAATGAGCAAAGCTTTGCCAAATTGGAATATCCTTGTTGATTTTTAGCCAAAATAAGCTGGTGGTAACGTTTGTCTTTGGTTCCCTGTCCAAACTGTTTTTGAAATCTGTCTTCCACCAGATAAAACTCACAGCCGATAACCGGAATCAAACCCTCCTTGGTTACCGCCTGATAAAACTCAAATGCCCCAAACATATTGCCGTGGTCGGTAATGGCTATGGCCGGCATTCCATCCGCTTTGGCCTTCTTTACCAGACTTTTAATAGGAGCAGCACCATCCAACAGAGAATATTGGGTGTGAACATGTAAATGAGAAAACTGTGGCATAAAATATGAATTGCGGGAACTTTCGAAATTACAATACCCGGACAGGAAAATTGAGGGTGTGGAGAACTTGGGAATTAATTACTTAAATACCCATCGGTATTGGTTTTCAGCAAATCAGACACTCGGTAAATTGTATTTTATTTTTCAAATGGCTTTAATTACTTTTGAGGCGCATGGGTAAGAATATAAGCGAACTTTCAGGTCGTAAGGGCCTTGAAGAAAACCTCTTTGAACAAATCGGACGAATCACCAACGAATCGGATGCAGACCGCACTGAAAAACTGGAGAAGCTGGCCGATGCGTTCCTGATAGGAAAAGCCAATGTATATGGTGCTGCCAGCTTTTATGATTTTACCCGTGAAGAAAACAAAGGCAAAGAAATCTATGTATGCAATGGCAGTGCCTGCCTTACAGCCGGAACGCAGGACAAACTGCATACCTCTATTTGCGGCAAGTTTGGTGCTGAAAAAACAGGTGAAATGGTTTGCCTGGGCCGCTGCCATGAAAATCATGCTTTTCACTACAAAAACCGCAATTATTCCGGAGCAGACATCAACCACTTAGATGAAATTATTGCCGGAACCTATCAAACCCAAGAAAAATACCACGTAGACGCCACCGGAAATCCTATACTCACACTGCCTTACGGCGATATTGAAAGCTATTACGGGATTTGGAAAACAGTATTAAAAACCGACAAGGATGTTCTTCTGCATGAAATAAGGGAAAGCAATGTGCGTGGCCGGGGCGGTGCGGGTTTTCCCATGGCTTTCAAACTGGAAAGCTGCAAAAACACACCCGGCGATACCAAATTCATCGTTTGCAATGCCGATGAAGGCGATCCCGGTGCTTTCAGCGACCGGTATTTACTGGAAGAACGTCCGCACAGTGTGCTCATGGGCATGATGATTGCCGGCTATATAATGGGAGCATCCTGGGGTGTGCTTTATATCCGTGGTGAATATCCCGAAGCCGTAGAAATCTGCGAAACCGAAATACAAAAGTTGCATGCAGCAGGCTATATCGGCAAAAATATCATGGGCAGTGGATTTGACTTTGAATTCAAGGTTATTAAAGCACAAGGTGCTTATATCTGCGGAGAAGAAACTGCCTTGCTCAGTTCTATTGAAGGACAAAGACCTGAAGTGCGGGTGCGTCCGCCCTACCCCACACAGCACGGGCTTTTCAATAAACCCACCGTAGTAAACAATGTAGAAACGCTGGCTTGCCTGCCCTGGATTCTTCAAAATGGCGGAAAGGCTTTTGCAAGCATCGGTAGAGGAAAAAGTACAGGCACCAAGCTGATTTCACTGGACGGACATTTCAACCGCCCGGGTTTGTATGAAGCCGACATGGGAACGCCCCTGCGCACGGTGATTGATGAATTAGGGCAAGGTTTCCGCGTTCCGGTGAAAGCCATGCACATTGGCGGTCCGCTGGGCGGCTTGGTTCCCATTGGTAAAATTGATGAACTCACGCTTGATTTTGAGAGCTTCAACCAAGGCGGTTTTCTGCTGGGACATGCTTCGGTGGTCTGTATTCCTGAGAATTTTCCGCTGGCAAAATACATCGAGCACCTATTTGAATTTACCGCCCATGAAAGCTGTGGCAAGTGTTTCCCCTGCAGGCTTGGCAGCACCCGTGGAAAGGAAATGTTCCAAAAAGCGCTGAATGAGAACTACAAAATTGACCGAACCCTGCTCAACGATTTGTTGGACACCCTGGAAACCGGCAGTCTCTGCGCCCTGGGCGGTGGTTTGCCGCTACCGGTGAAAAATGCGCTGCAATATTTTGAGGAAGAGTTGAGTCCTTACCTCAAATCCTGATTACAGATAATCTCAGAAGATCAAGTTAAAACCCTGAGTTATTTTTATTTGTTTTATTG
>JBEDNI010000042.1:0-10653 GCA_041170685.1 Bacteroidota bacterium
GGTATAGATTATTGAAAGCAACATGGATACAACGGAAGCGGTTGTTAAAATTTCCCAGATAAAATTACTTGAATACAGAGGCATTGAGGTGGTACTGAATCCAACCGATAAAACGCCCATTCATTTTTATGCACGGAGCGGCGAGGATTTGGCGATGGCCAGCATTTGCTTTCAGCAAGGTATTTTCAGCAGGTCAGATATTAGCAACGTCGATGGTGCAGGGGTAATGTCCGACAGGAATAAGGAACGGTTTAGGGTTATTATTGAAGAGTATCTTTCAGAGCTTGTGCGTCAATGGATAGATTATTTTATCTATGGCAAAAGCATCCAAAGTGAAAAAATTCAGAAAAACCTGGAGTAACTTCGTTATTTTATCTTTAGTCGGAAGCCCATATAGGCATTAATGCCGTTCACCGGCCCCCATGCATACGCTGCATCAAACCAGTTTTGCCGGGGATTGGAAGCAGAAAGCACCGGATTTTTTTGAACAACGTTCAACAAATTTTCACCACCGACATACCATTCCCATCGTTTACCAAAATCTTTCCTCAACTGCAGATTCAGTATGGTATAGGCAGGACTCCATTCGGGCATACGCTCATTTTCGGGAAGGTTTAGGGTGATGGGCAGCCGTTTTGGGCTATTCCATTGCAGGATGGCATCCAGGTGCCATTTTTTTCTGTTTTTCATGCTCACTACACCCACAAACCTGTGTTTCGATGACAATGGCTGCTGTCGCATGTTACCACCCAGCAACAGCATATTTTCAATAAATCTGTAGCTCATCCGCAATTCAATCCTTCTATGGGGCTGCAGATGCAGATCGGTTTGGATGGCATTATAACGGCTCTGATCAATCTTTCCGATGATGAGTATTTCAGGGCTTAGATCTCGGTCTGCGGCCACCAGATGAAGAAATCGGGTATGGAATGCATCGGCAATGAATTTGGCCGTGTAGCCAAACATGGTAAATGGCAATGTGAGACTTATGCCGGTGTTGATTGCATCCTCCCGCTGCTGACCATAAGCAGCGGAATTGTTGTAATTTTTAATTTCAATATTTCGGTTGCTGATGAACAATGGTAGATGTTCTGCGAGAACCCATGGTGTTCTTACACCTCTGCCCATTTGAAAATGCAGCATTTTACCTTTCTCATCAATCTCCCATTTGGCATGGATCCTGGGTGTAACGAGCCAGCCATACAGGTTATTGTAATCGGATCTGATACCCAGTACCAGGCTGCTATGCCCTGCCTTAAACACCCACTCTGAAAAAGCCCCCCAGTTCTGTTCATTTCTGGAAGGATTGAATTGGGTCTTGCCTGAATCGGTGAGCGTTTCTGATACTTTATCAACCATTATGCTGATACCGCTTCTTGTACTTATGGGGTTTTTTTCAGGTGAGGCATACGTTGCGCTGTAAAACAGACTTCTTTGAACCCCCGTGTATTTTCGGTCACGAAGACTATTGAGAAGGGCCTGTGTGCTTTGTTGATTGAAATGCAATATCTGACCAATACTTCGGCTTGCATCTTTGTTCAAAAAGATACCAAACTTTCCCCAGACATCTGTTTTTTCCTCCTGCATTTTAAAGTGAAAGACGTTCGCTTTTGGCTCTTCATGCATGAAATAATGCATGTCGCCGCCTTGTCTTTTATCATTCACATGGGTAAATCCTAAAAGCCACTCATTTTTGTCGTTATACCTGGAAATTTGATTGCCCAGAAAAATGCGATTGGAGAGGGGCATATCGGTGAAGCCGTCACCGCCAAAATCCATGGTTTTCCATTGTCCGCCGTAGTGAAGAAAGGAGTGGCTGAACGTTCTGTGGTTGATGCGCTGCTTGATAATGGCATTAACCTCGCCCCTCCATTGATTGTTTAGGTAGGCGTTTAGGAATAGTCGGGGCTCTGTTGGCTCCTGTTTGAGCGCATAATTGATACCGCCGGTCAATCCCTCAAAACCCTCTGAAACGCTGCCTGTGCCTTTGGCAAGATGTACAGCCGATACCATGGGTCCGGGAATGTGGCTTAGTCCGGTTAGTATGGATAAGCCCCGCACCGAGGGCATATTAGACTGACTCATTTGCACATATTTACCGGCAAGCCCAAGCATTTCAATTTGTCGTATGCCACTTACTCCATCTGCATTGCTCACTTCCAGGGTGTTGGTGGTTTCAAAACTTTCACTCAACGTGCAGCAGGCAGCTTTTTTAAACTCATTTTCAGTGAGAATTTCCGATTTCTGTATGCCTTTGCCGCTAATTACCCCTTTTTTGTCGCCGGTTATTTCTACCGTGTTTTTTGGGGCAGTAGAATCTTTTTGGGCGAGTAATGGGGTTGCACAGAGCGTGATGAAAGTGAAAAGCAATCCACTCAGTCGTCGCATGTGGCCCCCTCTCTGTATCGGCAGCAATCCGGCAATGCCATATAGGCAGCATTGGTGGCTTTTACCAGCTCTGTGTCATGTCCGGCAATGGCTACCAGATTGTGAAGCTGGATTTCTTCTATTTTTTTTGGATTGTAGGTTACGGTGAGGGATTTTTCCTCAGGATTGTATATGGCTTTGCGTATACCGCGTTTATCGAGTGCTTCCTCTATGCGATCCTTGCACATAGAGCAGGTACCTTCAACGGTGAAGGTTACAGTTTCATATTTTGGGGGCTTGCCAAAGGACATTGCCAAGGCAGCTAAGGTGATGATGGTGATATTTTTCATTTTTTCATTCTTTTGATTGGTTGGGGTACAATACATTTTCAATCCCATAAAGGGATGCAACGGAAAAAAGAATGAATTTTTAAATCAGCCAGGAACAATGCAGAACAAGTCGCCCCTTGAGTTTGGGAGGTAATTCGCGTTGCACCTGCAAGCATCTTGCTGAGCTGATTAATGAGGGTTCACCTGACTGCGAGATATGTTGAAACAGGGTGTGGACCGGTGGCTCTCCTGTCTCGGCTTCAGCAATGCTTCCAAATTTTGGGGTGATGCTGAAAACGAAAAAATCCTCGCAATTGCCACAGCTATTTTTAGGGGTAGTATCAGGATATTTCTTTTTACAGCATTCGGGCAGTTGGGTATCACTCTCCGATTCGTGCATGCCACAATCCTGAAACAGGGTAATGCCATTGCCCGGACAACTGTGCAATACCAGTTGCATACTCCCGCTACTTAGCAGAATCAGACTTGCAAGAAACCAGACAGATAGTTTGCGCACTTGATAGCGAATATACGAAAAAAAATTCATTTTTCAAAATCAAAATACCGGAATTTTAGGGGTAATATCGCAGTAGCGATGTGGCAGATTTTTTGGAATAACATACGACGCACAAAGCACAATTTCTCGCAGGAAGAAGGCCATGTATTACATCGGGTGCTCGGAGCCCGTGATTTGACCATGCTTGGTATTGCAGCCATCATTGGCGGAGGTATTTTTAGTTCTGTGGGTCAGGCCTGTGCATCAGGCGGACCGGGTGTTATATTTCTGTTTATACTTTGTGCCATTGCCTGTGGATTTGCTGCGCTTTGTTATGCGGAATTTTCTTCCCGTATACCTGTAGCCGGCAGTGCCTACACCTATGCATACGCGTCATTTGGTGAACTTTTTGCCTGGATTATTGGCTGGGCCCTGCTGATGGAATACAGCATAGGCAATATTTATGTGGCTTTTAGCTGGTCTGGGTATTTTACGCATCTGATGGAAAATCTGGGTGTTCATATTCCGGCGTGGCTTTCCACCGATTATGCCTCCTGTTCTGCCGCAGCTGCATCCGGGAATGTGGATCTTCAATCCCGGGAAATGCTGGCATGGAATCAGGCACCGGTCATCCTGGGATTGCGGATGATTCTTGATTTACCTGCACTTGCCATCAATGTATTGATTACCTGGCTGGTTTTTACGGGTATCAAGGAGAGTCGGAATGCCTCCAATATTATGGTGGCAGTAAAACTGATTGTAATTGTATTGATTATTGGGGTAGGGGTATTTCATGTGGATGCCGCCAATTTTAAGCCATTTCTGCCGGAAGGATTTGGGGGCGTAATGGCGGGAGTTTCTGCTGTGTTTTTTACATTTATTGGTTTTGATGCTGTTAGTACCATGGCTGAAGAGACCAAAGATCCACAGCGTAACCTACCTAAGGGTATGTTTTATTCCCTGCTGATCTGTACAGTCCTGTACATATTGATTTCACTGGTTCTCACCGGTATGATGCCCTATAAATTACTGGGCGTTGACGATCCACTGGCTTCTGCTTTAGCGTATAAAGGAATCGTTTGGCTTGAGTATATCGTCAGTATCAGCGCAGTGGTTGCCATGGCAAGCGTATTATTGGTTTTTCAGATGGGTCAGCCCAGGATATGGATGAGCATGAGCAGGGATGGGCTGTTGCCTAAAAAGTTTTCTGAAGTACATCCCAGGTATAAAACACCTGGTTTTAGCACCATCATCACAGGTTTGGTTGTGGGTATTCCCATTCTTTTTACGGATGAAAAGTTTGTGCTTGATTTTACCAGCATAGGCACCCTGTTTGCCTTTGTATTGGTTTGCGGTGGTGTTCTGTTGTTGCCTGCCAGAAAAAAGGAGCAAGGAGCATTCAATTTGCCCTATTTAAAACCAGTTTTTCTACCCATTATTTTGTTGGCAATTCAGGTTTGTATCTACGTTTTTTCAGAAAAATATTTTTTTAGTCAGTTTCATGACCTGGGACTGCTTTTTTATTGGTCGTTGATGTTGATACTGTCTGTATTGGGTATCATAAAAAACTGGAATCTTATTCCCTTGCTGGGATTGGCCGCCTGCGGCTATTTGCTCACCGGAATGTCCGCCAAAAATTGGTTTTGGTTTTTCTCGTGGTTTGGCATTGGGTTATTGGTTTACTTTGCATACGGTTACAGAAAAAGTAAACTGGCAAATGGATAAAAAGGACAATAACATATCGGCTGTTATAGAAGCCATGTTTAAAAAATACAGGCTAACTGCTAAAATTACGGAGATAAAACTGGTGCAGGCATGGGAAAAAATTACAGGACCGCTTATTGCAAAGCATACTTCTGAAATTAAACTACTCAATAAAACACTGTATGTTACTTTTGATAATGCACCCTTGAAAAATGAAATGTTTTATCGGAGGTTTATGTTGCTGGAAGCCATCAATGCCGAGCTGGGTGCCGGAACCGTAGAAAAAATTTTTATTAAATAACTCCTTCTTCGGTATCCATTTTGTTTTTGGTAATGCGGGCTTTATCAATGCTGGTATTGAGTTCAAACCCCACAATTACCACCAGACAATTGATGTAAATCAACACCATTAGCGCTATGATGGCGCCGATAGAGCCGTAAATTTTATTGTAGGCATCAAAGTTGTTGACGTACAAACCGAAAAAATAGGTGCTGAGTACGCTCATTGCACCAGCAAAAACACTGCCGGGTGAGATAAAATGCCATTTTCTTTTATGGGCCGGCCCAAAGTGGTAAAAACTGCTGATGGCTGTAAAAATCATGGCGGCCAGCAAGGTGTATTCTATGGCTTTTATTATGAATAACCAGAGGGACAGTCCAAACCAGTCATGTTTGGTCATATATCCGGCCAGCTGAAACATCCAGGTCAGAAAAATTAACGCTATTACCACCATTATACCCACCAGGCAGGTAAGCCCCACGGCCTGAATGCGATTCTGCAACCAGTTACGCTTTTTTTTCTCGGGCAGTCTGCGGTTGAAGCTATTGATCAATGAGTGGAACGCATTGCTGGAAAAATACAGGGCCATAATAAATCCTAAGGATAATAGGCCGCTGTTTTGTTGGTTCAGCAACTCGTAGATGGTAGTGGATATTTCCTTCCAGGTACTTTCCGGCAATAGTAGCCGCAATTCACTGATCAGTCTGGATTTTACGCCTTTAACCGGCAATGCAGCAATAACGGTCAATATGAATATCAGGGTGGGGAACAGGGAGAGAAAATAGTTAAAACTCAGGCTGGATGCGCGTAAATTCAGGTCTTCCTTGAAAAGACTGTTTAAAAAATATTTTCCTACATCATAAAGACTGTGCCCCTCAAAACCCGCTATGGTCTTTCTTTTTAGCCATTTGATCACCTTGCCGTCGGTAGCAAATACTTGACTTGCCTGGTATTCGTCTTCGGTCTGATCTTCGTGCTGAAAATTACGGTAAAATCGGCTCATGGCTGAAAATATTTGTCAATTACCGCCGCAAATAAAGCAGGTAGTGGGGTAGGTCTCAGATTGTCTTTTTTAACGAAGAAAAGTTCTGTGTAGCCGGAATTAAGGTGTTCTCCATCCTGATTGTACGTATGATATTCAAAATGGCACCGGACTGATGGTTTTTCGTTCACCTTTACAATAATTTTCAGCAAATCATCATAACGGCCTGCTTTTTTAAACTGAATGTTAAAGGCCCTCACCGGCATTATAACTCCGGCATCTTCCATTTCTTTATAATTTAAACCCATGCTGCGCATAGCTTCCGTGCGGGCTTCCTCAAAATACAATACGTAGACGCTATGGTGCACAAACCCCATGCGATCACATTCTGCATATCGCACCCTGATGCTATGTTCAAATTGCAAGCTCAATACCTGATTTTAAAATGTTCCTTGGCCTGTTCCGGCCTGAAAAATACCAGACCAAATGCAAATATATCTATGGTAACGGTTACTGAAGCATGATTTTTTATAAAGGTCCAGGCATTTCTCATCTCTTCATTCCAGTAAATATCATCAAATACCAGCACACTGCGTGTGTGAAGCTTGGGCAGCATCCATTCAAAATAGCGTGTCGTAGCCTCGAATGTATGATTACCGTCTATGTATGCATAGTCTATTTGTTGCATTTTTTGCAACAAATCTGGTAGTACTGTTTCAAAATTTCCTTCGTGAAAGATGATTTTATCAGCGAGCCCGCACCGCTCTGCATTGTAGGCCGCAATTTCGCACAATGCAGGACAACCTTCAATGGTATATAGTATGTGATTAGGGGGGAGGGCAGATGCCTGATATAATGCGGTGATTCCCGTCCCCGTGCCAAGCTCAATACAATGTTGTGGCTGAATGTTTGCCACAAGCCGATGCAACAACCTGCCATATTTGGCTCCCCTGGCCGTTCTGTGGGTAATTTTACTGAGTTTGTGAAGGCCGCTTTTGTTGCCACTGCCCAAATCCAGCAGTTCTATTTGTGCTTTTGATTGCAGCATCTCCTTTCGGATTTGCTCTATTCCATCCCACACAGGGTTTGTGTTTACGGCATATAATACCTCTTCCAGCAGTCGGTAAACAAAAGGGGAGTGAGTACCATGCCGGGTGTCAGAAATCAGCAGGTATTCAAGGTAATCCAGTGTTCTGTACAGCTCATTGAGCATTGCCGGGCTTGGTATTTCGGATTACGGTGATTTCCTTCTCCAAACGGGCAATCTGTTCTTTTAATTTCTGTATGTTGCTGTCGAATTGTTTTAGCACGGCTTCAGCGTTTTTACTCATGGCAAAAAAGCTCTTGTTATTCTCCATGGTTGCCAGTTCTTCCTGTGCCTTTTTAATGCGGTCTTTGATTTTGCGTTCTTCGGTTTGCAGGCGGTTTTTGCCATCTGAACTCCCCGCCACTCCGGCGTAATGTTCTTTCAGTACCTGCTGTTTCATGTTTTCATTGTTGCGTTTAAACTTTGAAAACAACACATCACCGATTTCGCGGTATTCTTTTTGGAGATTGAAGTAGGCCTTTCCACTCACAAATCCGCTGTTTGCCCAGCGCTGCTGACATTCTTTGAGTTTTGGAAATACGTTTTCAGCATTTTCCTGCTCAAGGAGTTTCTTCATATCGGCAATGATGGCTTCTTTGACGGAAATTCCGATTTTGTCATCCTCGCGACGTTGTTTCATCCACGCATTTTTTCTGGCATAGAAGTGATCAAATGCAGCCCGAAAACGCTTCCATATCTCATCATTTTTTGCTTCAGGTACCGGACCGGTTTTTTTCCATTGCTCCTGCAGTTCATTTAGTTTCTCGGATGTATCCTGAAAATGTTCACTGTTCATTAGGGTTTCGGCCTTTTCACAGAGTCCTGTTTTGATTTTCAGGTTTTCCTCGCGGCCTGCATTGATGTTTTTGAAAAACTCTTTTCTTGCTGCAAAAAACTGCTGTCTGGCTGAGGAGAAGCGGTCCCAGATTTCCTGATTTTTAGCTGCCGGTACCGGGCCGGTTTTTTTCCATTCCTCCAGCAAGGCATCCAGCTCTTTACCCAGTGCGGACCATTCTTTCCCTGCTGCCGGCCAAACCGCTATAGCCGATTCTGATTTTTCAACCAATAATAGTTTGATGTTATAGTTTTCCTGTCTTTTGCGGTCTATTTCGTCTTGTCGTTCTTTGTTGCGCTGTATGATAATATCACTGACATTCTTAAATCTTTGCCATAATTCATCACTCACTTCTTTTCTTACCGGACCGGCATTGCGCCAGTCTTCATGAATTTTATTGAGTGTAATTAGTGCTTTGCGAATATTTTTTTCTTCGCCAAGGGCTTCGGCCTTTTTAATGAGTTCAATTTTATATTCTAGGTTCTTTTCCCTGTCTAGTTCTTTCAGTTCATTGAATAGAGAAAGGTTGTCGTAAAATTTGTCTACATAAAATTTGTAACGTGTGTAAAGTTCATCCTGAAATTCTTTGGGTACCTGCCTAATCTCACGCCACATCTTCATAAGATCGCGCATTTTATTCAGGGAATTTGACTGTTCTTCGGATTCGGCGAGTTCCCGTATATCTTCCAATACTGCCTGTTTCTTCTTAAGATTGGCTAATTTTTCCTCCTCAGCGCGCCTGCGTTCCTCTTCTCGACGTTCTTTGAATTTCTGCAACAAGGAATTTAACGCAAGCCTGGCTTCGTCGGGCTGTGGTTTAAAGTCACGTGCAAGGTTTCCTTCATCAATCCATGCTTTAATTTGCTCGGGTCTTTCTGCCAGTATTTTGGCATCCAGAGCATCCCTGAGGCGGTTCATGGTTTCCTGTGCCTTGCGCACATCAGGGCTGTAGATGAGTTCTTCGGCTTTTTTCAGGATTTCTGATTTTTCAAGTTCTGAGTAATCTGTGTGGTCTTCATGAGACTCTTCAGAATGATCAATCAGTTGTTCCGCAACGGTTAACTGTGCTTCATAATTTTCCGTATGGATGGCATCACCATTTCCCACGGTCAATTTTTCTTTTTCTTGCTGGTGTTCCAAGTGTATTAAGAAATTAGGTAATTATTTTTATGGATTCAGATGTTGTTTGCCTGCAATCATCCAGCAGGCGGTGAGGGCGGCTTCAGCCCCTTTATTGCCCAGTTTTCCACCGGCTCTGTCTTGTGCCTGTTCTTCGTTTAGTGTGGTTATTACTCCGAAAATACAGGGCTTCTTTTCAGTAAGGCCTACCTGTAATATACCATCTGTTGCGGCCTGGCACACAAAATCAAAATGAGGGGTATCACCTTGTATTACGCATCCAAGGCAAATTACGGCATCGCAGTTTTTACTGAACAGCAACTGGGCACCATGGGGCAATTCAAAAGAACCCGGAACGCGCAATACTTCAATCTGCATATCTTGTAGATTCTGCTGCTTTAGAGCGTTTATTGCCCCAGCGAGTAATTTTTCTGTGATGTGCTTATTCCATTCCGCAACCACCACCCCGATTTTGAGATTATCGGGATGAAAAATGTAGGGGAATTTGCCTTGAGAGAATGACGCAGTTGCCACTATGGCTTAGGGATTGAAGTCGCCCTGCAGGGCCTTCACTTTGAAAATATATTTATCAATGTCCGAGGCTTC
Organism: Bacteroidota bacterium; assembly: GCA_041170685.1. Taxonomy (GTDB): domain Bacteria; phylum Bacteroidota; class Bacteroidia; order NS11-12g; family UBA955; genus RGEC01. Next base: position 9,806 of record JBEDNI010000042.1, read on the forward strand.
CTGTGAAGTGCTGTATTCGTATTTGATTTTCTCATAACACTCCAGGGCTTTTCCGTATGACTCTGCCATTTCATAATGCATTCCGGCACTTTTCCAGTATTGTGCAGAGAAATCACTTTTGGATTGCGCACCTGCTTCAGCGAAATAACCCGCAGCTTTTTCCATTTTACCCATTTCAGCATAGCATGCGGCTTTGGCATTAAGTAGGGCAGCACCTAAAAACTGGTCTTTGGCTTCTGCTTTTTCAAGGTAGGAAATGGCTTTTTCGAATTTGCCTGTTTGCATGTAGGCAAGTCCTGCCATCATAGCAGCTTCCTTGCCCTTTGATGTTAGTGAATAGGCATCGGCAATCTCAGGTGCAGTCATCATTTTCTTTCCTTTGATGCCCTTGAGTACGACATCGAACGAGTCTTTTTCGAAGTAATGATGCAGGGGAGCCAATTTGGCGGCCGCTTCAGACTCTCTCTTAGGGTGCCAGTAAAGATTCCAGAATAATGCAATAATGAGAATGCTGAGAAAACTACTGCCTGCCAGGTTAATAACCCGTTTGTTTTCGGCGTAGTAACCTTTCAACGAAATACTGTTCAGTTCGATGGCCATTTTGGTATTAAAAGTGCGAAATTACTTAAAATTCATGGAAAGACAAACATCATCAATCAGTAATGTAGGGATAATTGTCTTCTACATAAACATGGCGGAATAAATCTGCCGGATCGGGGTAGGGCGAATTTTCTGAGAAAGTAACCGATTCTTCAACCGCTGCCATGATTTCTTCTTCCATCTTATCAAGTTCTGCCTCTGACGCAAAACCTTTTTCGATGATACTAACCCTGGTGGTTTCGATGGGG
>JBEDNI010000042.1:10687-11482 GCA_041170685.1 Bacteroidota bacterium
ATTTTTTTATAATCGGCCACTTCTTCTTTACTGCGATAGGTAGCAGGGTCACTCATGCTATGCCCTCTGTAACGGTAAGTTTTGATTTCAAGGAATGTGGGTCCATCACCATTTCTGGCTTTTTCTACAGCCTGTTGAATGGCATCGTGAACCGTTTCGCATTTCATTCCATCTACCTGATAACTGGGCATATCGTAAGCTGCGCCTATTTTGTAAATGTCGAGTACGTTGGTGGTTCTGGCAACACTGGTACCCATGGCATATTCGTTATTTTCACAAATAAATATTACAGGCAGTTTCCACAGCATAGCCATGTTAAAAGTTTCATGCAGTGCACCCTGTCTCACTGCACCATCTCCGAAGAAACAGAGACAAACGTTTTTTGTCCCATTATACTGTTCTGCCAAAGCTATGCCTGCTCCCAATGGGATCTGTCCACCCACAATGCCATGTCCGCCCACAAAATTGTGTTCTTTGCTGAACATGTGCATACTTCCGCCTTTACCACCACTGCAGCCGGTGGCTTTTCCGTATAGTTCTGCCATCACAGCGTTGGGCGTAACCCCCAGCGCCAGCGCATGGCCATGATCCCGATAGGCAGTGATGAATTTATCCTCCTTGGTGGTAGCGGTAATCATGCCTGCCACGATGGCTTCCTGGCCGATATACAGGTGGCAAAACCCTTTAATTTTCTGCTGACCGTAAAGCTGAGCCGCTTTCTCTTCAAATCTGCGTACCAGCATCATGGTTTTAAACCACTGCAGGTATTGTTCTTTGGTATAAGTCATAGTCTCT
>JBEDNI010000043.1:0-10652 GCA_041170685.1 Bacteroidota bacterium
GATTAATTTTTGTAGCAAACGTCTTTCACCGCTTTCACCGTGCGCTCTACGCTGGGTAGGTACGCATCCACAAACACGCCCGCGTAGGGCAGCGTAGTGTCCTGGCTGGTAACGCGGTGTACAGGTGCATCCAGATAGTCAAATGCCCTGCGCTGCACGATGTGGCTGATTTCTGAACTGATGCTGGCCAGTGGCCATGCTTCCTCCACAATAACCAGGCGATTGGTTTTCTTCACACTGTTGATGATGGTATCGTAATCAATGGGGCGAACGGTGCGCAAATCGATAAGTTCAGCATTAATGCCCTCTTTGGCCAGCTCTTCCACCGCGGTAATGGCGCGCAACATCATTTTACCAAAGGAAACAATGGTAACATCGCTGCCTTCCTTTACCACGTGGGCCTGCCCGATGGGCAACAGATATTCTTCTTCGGGTACGGCACCTTTCAGGCCATACATCTGCTCGCTTTCCATGAAAATAACCGGGTTTTCATCGCGGATGGCAGTTTTGAGCAATCCTTTGGCATCGGCGGGGTTGCTGGGAACCACCACCTTTAGGCCCGGGGTATTGGCATACCAGTTTTCGAAGTTTTGGCTGTGCTGCTGTGCCAGTTGGCCTGCGCTGCCTGTAGGGCCTCTGAAAACCATAGGACAGGTATACTGACCGTTGCTCATGCTGTTCATTTTGGCCGCAGCATTGATAACCTGATCAATCGCTACCAAAGAGAAGTTGAAGGTCATAAATTCGCAAATCGGACGGAGCCCGTTGGCGGCAGCACCCACCGCAATACCGGCAAATCCCAGCTCTGCAATAGGGGTGTCTACAATTCTTTTCGGACCAAACTCGGCAAGCATACCCTGGCTTACCTTGTAGGCGCCATTGTATTCTGCAACTTCTTCACCCAACAAAAACACGCGCTCATCGCGGCGCATTTCTTCTGTCATGGCCTCGCGTAGGGCTTCTCTGAACTGAATTTCTCTCATGGTTGTTAAAAAGATACCAAAGCGTTTCCCTTACAAGGGGTGTTTTGGAATTGCAAAAATAATGATTTTCCCTTGCAAGGATTCAAGGGCTTTGTACAATGTTCAGAATTATGCAATTCTTCGGCTGATAACCGCTTCAACCGCCTCCTGCATTTGTCTTGGAGACAGTTTGCGCCACTGTAATTCATCCAGGTCGCCCCCAAAATTGATGAAATAATCTATACGCGCCTTGCGAAATTCCTCCAATACATGTTCCCTGAAATTGACAAACGCAATCCAGCCATCTTCGGTTTCCTGAAACCACTCCTCGTAGTAACTATCATCGCTGGCGTGAAAATTCAGTACGTTTTCACCCAGTAAAATAAACTTCTGTATGCCCTGCTCATTGAGGATTTCCAACACTTCACGCTTCAGCATCATGATATCGTTGTACAATGCATCATTCCATTCGCCCATCATTTCCAGTATGGCGTATCCGTCAATGTAATCGGTATACAGGATTTTTAGGTAGAGGGTATTTGAACCAAAAAAATCCCATTGCGGGTGAATCAGATAATTGTAAACGGCGTGGGTGAACGTGAATTCACTGTATTCGCGGCCATAAAATGGCGATTGCTCATCTTCTGCGGCGTTGTATAGGTGCAACCAGTTGTAGTATGGCTCTATGTCGTGCACGCTGCAAAATTAATTGGCTTTGCCGCAAAGCACACGCCGCAATTACCTAAATCAGCGGATTTTTTTCGGAATGGCATTTTTCTTCATTTTCTTTGTTGGGTTGAAACGCGCTTTTCTTGGCAATCTGATTTTTCTGCAGGCCCTTAACTGGCTCATAAAGCCGGTATGGATATTTTTTATTGAGGTTGCGGTGCAAAAAAATGTAGGAGATGCCTTGTACGGTCAGTATTATGGGATTTTCGGACTGGCGTTGTTGTTCAATATTCTGCTGGATTTCGGATTGAACAACTACACGGCAGCCAAGGTGGCTTCTGCACCCGGGCATACGGTTCCTTCAGGAGTTTTTGGCCTAAGAATGTGGCTGGCAATTGCCTATGTGCTGATTACAGCCCTGTTTGGACTCATCCAGAATATGAATGTTTATATGCTGGGCTTGATTATTCTGAATCAGGTGCTGGCAGGATTTACGCTCTATTTTCGGGCTATTTTACAGGGCCGACATTTGTTTAAAACCGACAGCATTGCATCGGTGGCAGACCGGTTCGTAGCGGTGGCCTTGCTTTCATGGCTCATCGCAGGCAATGGCCTTCAGGGTGAAAAAGGGCTGTATTATTTCTTGTTGGCCCAAACGGCAGGTTATACGTTGTCTTTGTTTTTTTCTTGGTTTTTTTCGCGCAGGCAAAATGTATCCGAACCTGAACCCACTTCGGAAGGTAGTATTTCGCTGCTTGCAGCCATGCGCTGGTTTGCCATGCTTTCCTTTTGTATGGCCGTTTTCACCCGTCTCGACACCCAAATGCTGGGGCATCTCGCTCCCGGTGGTGGTATTGAGGTTGGACATTATGCACGCAGTTTCCGGTTTCTGGATGCAGCCCTCATTTTTAGCACCTTAATCAGTTCGCAATTGCTGCCTTTACTGAGTAGAATGTTTAGCCGAAATGAACCTACCGATGGGCTTCTGTGGCTGAATGTGAGGATAGTGCTCTTTGTGGCCATACCCTTGATGCTGACTGGGATGTTTTTTGCCAAACCTTTACTAGATCTGTTCTATGCAGGTGACGGTAAAGTGGTAATTACTGCTTCCGATGTCACTGTTTTTGGTATATTAATGTCATGTTTTTTACCCATGGCTTTGGTGCATATTTTCGGCACCTGGTTAACCGCTGCAGGGGAACTGAAAAAATTGGGCCTGCTGGCATTGCTATGTGTGTTGGTGAATGACGGCTTGAATTTATGGCTGATACCGCTGCGCGGTGCTGTCGGCGCGTCTATGGCCGGTCTGATTACACAGGTGTTGTTTGTGATTGTATGCATCTATTGGGTGATTCAGCAAAAAGGATTTGCCCTGAATGCCTACCGTGTTATTTACTTAATCTTGGCCGGAAATGCTGCCTATGGTATTTTTTCTGTGATTTACAGGAATATTTCTGACCTGAGTGGTTTCCTGATTGCTTGCGGGTTGTGGACGATAACAGGGGTGTTTCTGTTTGCACCCGAATGGCGTAAGTGGTTAAACCGAGGCGCTTAATTTAATTGTCGAGTAAGTCCTGGTTCTTTAATTGTCTGATTCTTCTGGACTGAAGCGATCGGTATAGGAATACCAATATTGCCATCCAAAAAGAAATTGCGAGTATGCCAATCGCCCATTTGCTTTCTGTGCTTATTACTAAAATCAAAGAGATAAGTAAACCCAGTGAAGCAATTTCGCGTGCGAGATAATAAATCAGTCTGTTCCGCCTTTTGATTTTTTTAATGAGATGTCTTATCCGAATTAAAAAAATGAAAAAATGCGAAACAATAAAAACAATAATACTGCCCACGATGAAGGAACTGTAGCGGTTATCTTGTAGATAAAGGTAGCCCAGAAACAGGATGAAAACCAGCCATAAGCTGTAGTCAGATAGCTTTTTTAACAATTTTACCTTCATGCATACAGCGGATATTCCGCCATTAGCGCATGTACCCGGGTTTTCACACTGTTTAGCACATCCGTATTTTCCGGATTCATCAATGCTTCGTCTATCAGTGCTGCAATGGTTTCCATATCGGCTTCCTTCAGCCCCCGGGTTGTGACAGCGGATGTGCCCAGGCGAATGCCTGAGGTTACAAACGGGCTGCGGGTTTCAAACGGAACTGTGTTTTTATTCACGGTGATATCGCAATGTCCCAATGTGTTTTCAGCGAGTTTGCCGGTCAATGTTTCACCTTTGGGTCTCAGGTCAATGAGCATCAGGTGGTTGTCGGTGCCCCCGCTGATAACGCTGTAACCACGGCTTACCATACCCGCAGCCAGGGCGGCAGCATTCTTTTTCACCTGCAGCTGGTATTCTTTAAACGCCGGTAGCAGTGCTTCACCAAACGCAATGGCTTTGGCTGCAATCACGTGTTCCAGCGGACCGCCCTGGGTTCCGGGAAATACGGCGCCGTCCAGCAACGCACTCATCATTTTTACTTCACCTTTGGGTGTGGTTTCACCCCAGGGATTTGGGAAATCGCTCCCCATCATGATTATCCCCCCACGCGGCCCCCGCAGGGTTTTGTGGGTAGTGCTGGTAACGATGTGAACGTGTTTCAGCGGGTTTTCAAGCAGCCCTGCCGCAATGAGTCCGGCCGGGTGAGAAATATCGGCCAGCACCAGCGCCCCAACTTCATCGGCCACTGTCCTGATGCGGGCATAATCCCATTCCCGGCTGTAGGAGCTGGCCCCACAGATAATCAGTTTGGGTTTCACTTCCCTGGCCTTGCTTTCCAACGTGTCATAGTCAATCATCCCCGTTTCCTGTATCACACCGTAGAAATGGGGCTTGTACAATTTTCCCGAGAAATTAACCGGTGATCCATGGGTGAGATGACCGCCATGGCTCAAATCAAAGCCCAGAATGGAATCGCCGGGTTTTAATACCGCCAGCATTACCGCAGCATTTGCCTGTGCTCCGCTGTGGGGTTGCACATTGGCCCATGCCGCGCCAAAAAGCTGTTTCAAACGGTCTATGGCAAGCTGTTCTACCTCATCCACCACCTCACAACCTCCGTAGTATCGCTTTCCGGGCAATCCCTCCGCATATTTGTTGGTGAGCACCGACCCCATGGCTTCCATCACCTGAGGGCTTACAAAGTTCTCACTGGCTATCAGCTCTATACCTTCCTGCTGGCGTTTAAGTTCCCTTGCAATCAGGCCAAAAACAACTTCATCACGTTTCATAAATGGAGTCGCAATTTAGCGGTAAAATTCCGTGAGCTGTGTGACATTTTTTCACACCAAAGTGCATAGAAATTGCCTGAAATTCGTGAAATTCGCCACTTTACTATGAAAATCAATAACGGTTTCCTTAAAGAAGCGGGAATTTTTCTGCTGTTTCTCATTGGGTTTTGGGTTATTTCGGTGTTTTTCCTGTGGCCTGCCACTCAGGGTAAGGCCCTGCAGCAGGGTGATATGCAGCAGGTTCGGCTGATGGTGGATGCGGCCAATAAATACAGTGAGGCCAGCGGCATCAAGCCCAATTGGAATGACCGACTGTTTTCGGGAATGCCGGCCAACCTGATTACCGGAATACCCACCGGAAATCTGATGCTAAAACTGCGGCCCATGGAGCTGTTTCAGCTGGTGAAAGGGCCCTACAACTTCCTGTTTGTGGCCATGCTGAGCATGTTTGTATTGCTTTTATCCTGCAATGTAAACCGCTGGTTATCTGCGGCCGGAGCCATTGGATACGCCTTTATGACCTTTTCCATAAGCTCCTACGAAGCGGGACACATCACCAAAGTGCTGGCCACCGATGTGATGCCGGGCATGCTGGCGGGTCTGGTGCTTATTACCCGAAGACAATATATCCTGGGTGCCGGCGTGCTGGGCATTTTCTTTGCCATGCTGGTGGGATATTTTCACTATCAGATTGCTTACTATGCGGGAATTGTAGCAGGAATATACTTGCTCATAGAAATGATTATGGCGATTAAATCCCGTGAGATTAAGCATGCGCTGATCGCTACCGGTCTTTCGGTAGTGATGCTGGGGATGGGCGCCGCCACCAATATTGGCAAGGCCATAGACACCGCCCGATACAGCGAGGCTACCATGCGCGGCGGAAGTGCCGTGGCCAGTGAAGTTCCTACCAAAGACGGTCCCAAAAATCAGGTAGGCCGAAAAGGCCTGGACATCGAATATGCCTTCTCATGGAGCTACGGCATTGATGAATCCATGACGCTGTTGATTCCCGGTTTTATGGGTGGCAGCAACAATGAAAAAGTGCCGGAAAACGAGTATGGTATGGAACGCGAACGTCTATATCATGGTGATTTGCAATTTACTTCAGGCCCCATCTACATAGGGGCTATCTTTATTTTTCTGTTCATTCTGGCCATTGTGGTGGTGCTTCAGTATCTGAAATCAGCCACAGTGGAGGGCAAAGAGAAAACCATTGCAGCCACATTGCTGGTTTTCAGCATCGCTACCGTGCTCGTTTCTCTGATGCTGGGATGGGGCAGACATTTTGGGCTGAACGAATGGTTGTTTAATCACCTGCCTTATTACAATAAGTTCCGCACACCCATGATGGCATTGGTTATTGCGCAGATGATAATTCCATTCTTCGGGTTGTATGGCTTGCAGCTGCTACTTTCTGACCGTTTTAGCGAAAATGACAAAAAAAGGGTGTGGAAAGTGTCAGTAATTGCCATAAGTGCATTGATGGCGGTGGCTGCGTTTATGTTGTTTTCAGAAGATTTCAAAGGAAATGATGATAAGGAAATTCTATCCCAGGTGAGGCAGCAGGCCATGCAGGCCGGTCAGGACGAAGGCACTGCCATCGAATCGGCAACCGATTATGTAAAACAAATCGTGGACATGCGCTCGGGACTTGCCTGGGGCGACTGGCTTCGCAGCATGATTCTGATTGCGCTGTCTGCCGCACTGATTTGGTTTAGTACCCTAAAGAAACAGAACCGGATTTTGCTTTGGGTTGGCATGATTGTGCTTATTTCATTTGATTTGATGGGTATAGCCAAACGGTATATGACCGATGATAACTGGCAAGACAAAGAAGAGGAAGTGGCCATTGAACCCACTGAAAATGAATCAAAACTGATGGCGGCAAACACCGAAAACCGCCGGGTTTTTGACTTGCGCTATAATCCGTTTAATGACAATCACCCTGCGCCATTTTTCCGCAATGTGGGAGGTTATCATCCGGCCAAACTGAGTCGCTATCAGGATATCATCAGTTATTGTATCACACCCAATGGCGGGCAGTTGCAGGGCGACTGGATTAACAATAACAACGCCCTCGATATGCTCAATTGCGGTTTTGTATTGTCACGCGCTCAAAGCGGTAGTGGGGATGAAATCTACCAGCGTCCCACCGCCCTTGGCCACGCTTGGTTTGTGCCTTCGGTAAAAGAAGTATCCGATCCCAAAGAGGCACTGCTGGAAATCAACAGGAATGCGGCCAACAAACAGGTGGTGGTTGAAGCTTCCGAAAAAATGAAGCCATCGGCAAAAAATTATTCGACTGACTCCACAGACAGGGTTAAACAGACCTACTATTCATTCGATACCCTCAAGTATGAATCCACTTCCAAAGCCAATGGCCTGGCGGTTTTTAGCGAGGTGTACTACAATGAAAAGAATGGAAGCTGGAAGGCCTATATCGATGGTAAAGAAGCACCTGTGTTGCGCGTAAATTATATCTTGCGTGCAACGGAAGTTCCGGCCGGCAAACACAACATTGATTTTGTTTTCATTCCTGCAGACCGAAACACATTTAAAGCCATAGAAACCGGAACTTCCGCTACCATGTTGCTCCTGGTGCTGGGAGCCCTGGGATGGATGGCTGTTCGCAAGGAAGATTTGGAATTGAAATCCTAACAGCGGGTTCGGTGCCGACGTTTTCTGTTATTACCATCAATTACAATAACCTGCGCGGACTCAGGCGCACGTTTGCAAGCGTGCAGCAACAGACAGCCCGCAGTGAGATACAGTGGATTGTGGTGGATGGCAACAGCAGTGATGGCAGTGCCGAATTTTTGCAGGAACATGCCTCAGATATTGAGGTGCTTTGTATTGAAAAGGATGCCGGTATCTACGATGCCATGAACAAAGGACTGGCGCTGGCAGAAGCGCCCTATGTGTGGTTTATGAACAGCGGCGACATTATTTATCGGGAGGATGTGGCAGAAAAACTTTGTGTCATGACGGCAAGCAATCCGGATGTTTTATTTGGAGACACCATGTTCATCGATGCACAGGGAAAGGAACTGGGCCTGATCAGCAAACTGAAACCCCAGCGTTTTCCTGAAAAGCTGGATAAGTGGTCTTTCCGCTTCGGAATGAATCTATGTCATCAAAGCTTTATTGCCAAAAAATCCATTTGTCCGGCTTACAATCTGCAATACAGGCAGGCCGCCGATGTGGACTGGATTATACGCATTCTGGAGAAAAATCCGGTGAATGTGCGGTATGATGGAGTAATTGCGGGCTTTGAAACCGGTGGTAGCAGCGCACAGCATGAAAAAAAGGCCTGGAAAGAGCGTTTTGCTGTATTGTCGAAGCATTATGGCTTTTTACCGAATTGTATCAACCACTGCTGGATTGTTTTGCGAAGATTGATGTTTAATTTGAAGAATCAATGAGCAATACCGCGCGGGTTGATAAAACGATGTTTGAGGCTGCCCATTATCTGGGTAAACCCGCCGATGCAAACGATTTAATCGTTGAACGGAGATTGCGTATTTTATACAATATCCCCGGTTTTATGGGTAAAAACCTCGATTTGCTGGAGATTGGATGTGGCAATGGAAATACCGTATTGCGCCTGGCATCGGATTTTAATAGTGCTGTAGGCCTTGAATACAATGAGGTTCATAAAGCAGAATTTGAACAATTGCAGCAGCAGTTGCAGCAAAATGCCGCTTTTCAGGTATGGGATATTATGGAAAAGCCCTACACCCCGCCCGTTGACCGCCTTATTAGCTTTGAAGTCATCGAACACCTGCCATCGGAGGATGGGGTGGCCAACTACGCAGGCAGTCTTAAAACCGGTGGTATGGCAGCGTTTAGCGTGCCCAATAAATGGTGGATTTTTGAAACCCACGGTGCACGATTGCCGCTCTTACCATGGAACCGGGTGCCATTTTTTTCCTGGTTGCCAACACCACTTCATGAACGCTGGGCCAACGCCCGTATCTATTCCAAAAGTCGCATAAAACGACTGCTGGAAAAACATGGATTTGAAGTGCTTGATATGCACTATATCATGGCCCCTATGGATGTGATAAAATGGAAACCGTTGCAACAATTTCTCAGAAAATACGTTTTTAATGCCGATACAACCAGCTTACCCTTTAAATCGGTTAGCATATTCATCATAGCACAAAAAAAATAATCATGAAATTTCATATCATTCTATTCGCCCTGCTCGTTTCAGCAGGCACCGCATGGTCTCAGTCGTCCAATGCACAAACCGAAAAATCCGGTAACCTTTGGTATCAAAAGGCATTCAACAAAAAAAAGAACTTCAGTATTAAGCTGGATAAGGCCTACAAGCTGGTTGACAAGTTAAATCCTACAGATATTGTAGTTGCCGTTATTGATGGCGGCACCGATCCCCATCACCCCGATTTGAAGGCCAATATCTGGCACAACCCCAAAGAAATTCCTTTTAACAATCTGGATGATGACAATAACGGCTACACAGATGATACGGTGGGCTGGAATTTTATTGGGGGTAAAGATGGAAAAATGGTGGGTTGCGATAACCTGGAAATCGTGCGTCTGGTGCGTGAACAGGGTAAAGAGTTTGAAGGATTTAACGCCAATGAAAATCCCGATAAACAAAAGGTTGCACGCTATGAAAACTATCTGAAAATGAAAACGGATGTGGAGGAAAACAGAAATAAGTACACCAAACAGCTGGAGCGAATTCGTCCCATTCTTGACACCATGGAAGGTATCATGCAAAATATGGGAACGAACAACCCCACCGCTGAGCAGGTTGCTGCATATGAACCCAAAACCCTCATGGAATCCATCATTTTAGGAATATTGAAGCAAAATCCGGCGATGTCCTTCAACGATCTACACAAGGGGTTAATTGAACAGGTTAAACAAATTGAAGTGCGTGCCAACTGCCAGTATAACCCGGATTACGATCCCCGCTCGATCGTTGGGGATGACTACAGCAATGCCACGGAAAAATTCTATGGTAATAATAGCGTGGCCGGTCCGGATGCATTTCATGGAACCCATGTGGCGGGCATAATTGCTGCGGTACGTGGCAATGGTATTGGCGTGGAAGGTGTGGCTTCTAAGGCGAAAATCATGGTGGTGCGTGTGGTGCCAGACGGCGATGAGCGCGATAAAGATGTGGCAAACGGCATTCGTTATGCCGTAGATAACGGTGCAAAAATTATCAATATGAGCTTTGGTAAGGGCTATACATACAATAAGCAGGTTGTGAATGATGCTGTGGAATACGCTGCAAAAAAAGGGGTATTACTGGTACACGCTGCCGGAAACAGCAACAATGACAACGATGCCATCGGAAACTATCCGAATGATTCCTTATCGGGCGGACAGTTTGCAGAAACTTGGATTGAAGTAGGCGCCAGCCAGCAGCAGCGAAAGCATCTCGCTACAGATTTTAGTAATTACGGCAAAAACAATGTGGATTTGTTTGCCCCGGGATACGAAATTTACAGCACTGCACCGAACAATGGTTATGAAAATGCCAACGGTACCAGCATGGCCTCTCCGGTGGTGGCGGGTGTTGCTGCACTGGTATGGAGTTGCTACCCCAATTTAACTGCTGTACAAGTGAAGAAAATCCTGATGGAAAGTGTGACCAAACACAGCGGAAAAGTTGTGTTGCCCGGTACCACAGACAAGGTTAAATTTTCTGAACTATCAGTTTCAGGGGGAGTTGTTAATGCTGAAAACGCCCTGAAAATGGCCGCGAAAGTTCAGTAAATCAATTCCTTTAATGTTAATTGTGTATAGAA
>JBEDNI010000044.1:0-10432 GCA_041170685.1 Bacteroidota bacterium
CAGCTGTTTAATCCGGAGGGTGGGGTTGAGCCCTCAGGCAGCAGGTATATTCTCCATAACGTGTATTTGGGCAATCACATCCTGGAAACTGAAAATCGCTGGGGTGTGAACCGTTTCGGCGCCAATTTATCCCGTTTTGCTTCCTTCCGGGCCAAAGCCGAAAAATGGGGTTGGTTTACCGAGCCATCGGCCGAAATATCCAACGCCAATCTGGGTTCATTGAACAATGAATTTCAACAGTTGCGGGTGCAAGGTGGCTACCGTAAAAAGAATATAAATGCCGGCATTGAGCACATTCGGGAAAGCAGCATTTTTCGGCAGGATACCGCAGCAGCTGTTTTTTTGAATAATTCCTATCAGTTTGAAGAAACGCGTCTTAAGCTGGGCCTAACCAAGGGCAGATATACATTTTCGTTTAATGCCGCAGAACGGATTAATCTTCTATCCATCAATGACCATTTTACCAAGGCATCCATGTGGCAGTCTGCAGGCAGTGATTTGTATATGACGGGTAAAAAATCTGCCTTTTTAAAAGCGGGCTGGCAGTACAGGGCCATGAACTTATTGGACAGCGCCTTTGCCGGGCAGTTTGCTGATGAAAAACATACATCAGCACGATTGGAATGGTCTTTTCCGGCACTTAGTAAAAACTTATCAGGGAACCTGTTTTATCAGACGCTTTCAGCCCGCGAACAACAGAGACAATTCGCCTATTTTGAAGTACCTGCCGGACAGGGCTATTACACCTGGGTGGATTTTAATGAAAATAAAGTGCAGGAAGTCAGTGAGTTTGTGGAAACGCCCTTCCGGGATCAGGCAAGGTTTGTTCGACTTTTGTTACCCACCGGTACATTCATACGGGCCCAATCTGTGGAATGGAACGGCAATCTTCAGTACCGATTAAAAAACAAAAAAGAAACGGTATTTTTCAGTAATCGGCTGGGCTGGAACTATTTGGGTAGAAATATTGCCCAAACAAATATGAAGCGCTATCTGCCATTTGCCGAAAATTTAATGTCTGATGATATCCTGGCCGCCAATGCCATGCTCCGAAATCAGGCAGAAATTGAAGGAAAGAAATGGTCTGTGCAATACACCGCGATGCTTAGAGGCAACAAGAACTTTTTTGGACAGGGGCCTGAATTGCGCAACACCACCACACACACGTTGTTTCATCGCCGGGATATTGGGTCTGCATGGCAGATGCGGCTTACTGCAGACAAGAAAAATCATAACAACCTTTCATCTGTTCAGCCAGCCAATAATTTTGGCTATGAAGCCATGGCTGTTGAACCTCAGGTGTTATGGCAATTGAATACCCGTATGCGCATAGCATTGTCAGGTAAAAAGGAATGGTCAGACTCATCCGGTGGAAAACGGTTGGCAGACCGCCTCGAATATACCGCCACCTTCACCCGGAGTTTGGGCAATTCCGGCATGCTGGATTTGCGATTTTCGCAAATTAATTTTCTCTATGAGGCACCGCCTAATACGGCCCTGGCTTTTGATGTAATGCAAGGATTTACCCCCGGGAAAAACTATCGTTTCAATGCCGAAATACGCATGTCCGCTGCCAATAATGTTCAAATTCTTCTTAACTACGAGGCTCGAAAAACGGGCAGCGTGGGCATCATACATATCGGGAGGGCAGAGGCTCGCTATTTGTTCTGAGGAATAATGTGTTTCACGTTATTCTTTATTTTGTCAAAACCTGCACGCGTCAAGGCAGACTTCGCAAATTGTACTTCAAACTCCGTTTCATCCATCTTTGCCCACTGGGTAGCATCCCATTCTATCCAGTCTCCCGGCTCAAAACGGGGTTCGGCATGGGGTGTTGAAAATTGATTCCACGGACACACATCCTGGCAAATGTCACACCCGAATGCGTACCCGGCCATGTGCGACTGAAATGCTTCCGGGATATCGTTTTTTCTTTCAATAGTAAGATAGGAAATGCACCTGGATGCATCAATTATGCCATCTTCCACAATAGCCTGCGTGGGACAGGCGTCAATACAGGCCGTGCAGGTGCCGCAATGGCTTGTTGAGGGTTGATCAGGTTCCGCTTGCAGGTTACAGATAACAGTAGCAATGAAGAAAAAGGAACCCACACCTTTTCTCAACAGCAGGCTGTTTTTGCCTGTCCAGCCCAGCCCCGACAGTGCAGCCCATTGCCTTTCCATTACCGGAGCGCTGTCTACAAAAATTCTGCCTTCAATGGGGCCTGTTTCCGTTTGAAGTTCCGCCATAAGATCGTACAGTTTGTCTTTAATCACGCGGTGATAGTCTTCGCCGTAGGCGTATTTTGCAACCTGTGGGGAATCAGGGTTTTGCCGAACGGCAGGATAGTAGTTGTATAAAAAGCAAATAACACTTTTGGCACCGGGTACAAGCAGGGTGGGATCAAGGCGTTTTTCGAAGTGGTTTTCCATGTATTGCATGGTACCATGATAACCCTTATCCAGCCAATTTTTCAGGCGGTTTTCTTCTTCGTTAAGCTTGCGTGCAGCAGCCACCCCTACAGCCAGGAAACCATATTTTTCAGAGAGTTTCTGAAGCCGGGTTTTCAGTGCCTGCCCTTGCAACATGCAGTTATTTTTTCAGTTTATCCGCAAAAAGCTTGCGGAATTTGGCGGCTTTTTCACCCACCACAGCTACGCAGTAAGGCTGGTCGGGATTGTTGCTGTAATAATCCTGATGGTATTCCTCGGCAGCATAATAGCAATCTAAAGGCACAATTTCTGTAACAATGGGATCTTCCCACAATTTGGACTCTACAGCGGCATCTCGGCTTTTCAGGGCAATGTCTTTTTGCGCATCATTGCGGTAGTATATGCCACTTCTGTATTGGGTTCCAATATCATTCCCTTGCCTGTTTAGGGTTGTGGGATCGTGAATCTTCCAGAAAACGGTTAGAATTTCTGCATAGTTGGTTTTTTCGGTATCGAACACCAGTTGTGTTACTTCTGCATGGCCTGTAAGTCCTGAGCAAACTTCTTTGTACGTTGGTTTTTTAATCTTTCCATTTGCATAGCCGCATTCAATGCTAACAATGCCTTCCATTTGTCGGTACACGGCATCCAGGCACCAGAAGCAGCCCCCCGCCAGTATTGCAGTATCGGTATTCATATTTACTTGTTTATTTGAATTATTTTTCGTATATTCTTTTTGTGTTCTTTTCCCTGCGCAGCCTGTAAGTATTAACACAAGCAGGCTAAATCCGATCCAAAATTTTTTAACGTACATGCAGTTTTGTGTTTAGATATGCAACTCCCGTGCCCAAAATAGCACCTGCCAGAACGTCGGTAGGGAAGTGTTTGCCTGCTTTAATGCGCAAAATCCCCGTGCCAATACTTAAAGCTGACAATCCCATAGTAATTGCGGGTTTTCTGTCTTGAACAGACAAGGTTCTGTCATGAAAATAATGACTTGCAGCCATGCAGGCAGTTAACGATGTATGGCCGCTGAAAAAACTGTACGCATCATCTTTTTTACGGGGAGCAAAGCCTGCTTCATTGGTGTAAGGCCGGGCTCTCAGGGCAAGTATTTTCGTGGTCTGGGTAATATTCCATGTCATCCACATGTTTTGCATTAACAGTAAGCCGGCTGTATTTCTTTCGGTAGATTGTTTTTGTGAGATTCCATATAGTGCAATTAATCCTGTCGTGGCAATGGCGATGTCGGAGGTGCGAGCGTATGCAGGATTAAAACGCAGTGGTGCCAAACGATCAATACCCCTGATTTTCCAGTAATGTATTTGGGTCAATGATACTTTTTCTTCAAGTTTAAAGTTAATAAAACTATGAATTGCCAGCCCACCGATAATGGCAGCATCTTTGCCCTTGTTGAGGCTTAAAACGGATTGAGAAATCACGGGTAAGGAATGTAGAATCAATCCAAATAACATGAAGACAGGCAATACAGACCTGATTCTTAAGAGTCGAAGACGAATTGTGGAGAAAGTGGGCATCAAAGCATCAACAAATAAAGGTAATTTTGTGGCTTCGAAATTAGCGGATAAAACCCATGAATAATCAGGAAATCATTTCTCACATTAAATCATCAGCAGCGGCTGTGTATGAAAACCTTTCTACCGAAGAACTGGTAAAAAAAGCGCTGGAACGCAACGAAGGCAAGCTCACCAATACCGGAGCCCTGGCGGCAGATACCGGTGAATTTACCGGCCGTAGCCCCAAGGATAAATTTACGGTTAAAGATGCAAACACAGCAGATGTGCTTTGGTGGGGAACTGTAAATCAGCCATTCGAAAGTGAAAAATTTGATAAGCTACTCAATAAGGTAGTAAACCACCTGGGCGGAAAAGATATTTTTGTACGTCATGCTCATGCATGCGCCGATCCTAAGTATCGTCTGCACATACGCGTGGTAACCGAAAGTGCTTACCAGAATTTATTTGCCAAACACCTTTTCCTTCGTCCAACGGCTGAGGAAATTGCCACGGCACCCACAGAATGGATGATTCTTGCTGCACCGTCTTTCCGCGCCAATCCTGCTGAAGATGGTACCCGACAGCACAATTTTACCATTGTGAATATGAGTCGGAAAATTATCCTAATTGGAGGTTCCGGCTACACAGGCGAAATCAAAAAAGGGATTTTTGGTGTGCTCAATTACGTGTTACCCCATGAACATGGTGTTTTAAGTATGCACTGCAGTGCCAATATTGGCGCCAAAGGTGATACAGCCGTTTTTTTTGGATTGAGCGGAACCGGTAAGACTACGTTGAGCGCAGATCCCAATCGCAAATTGATTGGTGATGACGAGCATGGCTGGTCAGATAACAATGTATTCAACTTTGAGGGCGGTTGTTATGCCAAATGCGTGAACCTGACTGAAGAAAAAGAACCCCAGATATGGAATGCCATAAAGCCCGGAGCGCTGGTAGAGAATGTGCGTTTCTTTGAGGGTACCAATACGCCCAACTACGATGATATTTCTGTTACCGAAAATACCCGTGTTGCCTATCCCATTGATTACATAGACAACATTGCCGTTCCCAGCGTAGGTGATGCGCCACAGAATATTTTCTTCCTTACTGCCGATGCGTTTGGAGTTTTGCCTCCCATCAGTAAACTCACACCCGGACAGGCCATGTATCAGTTCATCAGCGGATATACCGCCAAAGTGGCAGGTACCGAAGCCGGTGTGACCGAGCCACAGGCGACTTTTTCGGCTTGCTTTGGCCAGGTTTTCCTGCCGCTGCACCCTACCAAATATGCCGAAATGCTGGGTAAAAAACTGCATCAGCATCCCAATGTGAATGTATGGCTGGTGAATACAGGCTGGACCGGTGGTCCTTACGGCGTAGGAAGCCGCATGAAACTATCCTATACCCGTGCCATGATTACGGCTGCATTGGAAGGTCAGCTGGAGGGTGTGGCTTTTGAAAACCATCCTGTGTTTGGCTTTGCTATGCCCACAAGCTGTCCAAATGTGCCCGCAGATTTGTTGAATCCCCGCAATACCTGGGAAGACAAAGGTGCATACGATAAACAGTGCGAAAAACTGGCCGAATTGTTCAATAGCAACTTTGCTAAATTTGCCGACGGTGCAAGCGATGAAATCAAAGCCGCAGCTCCTAAAATGAGCGGTACTGCCTGATTTTTTATAGATTGAATGTTGAAATGGCGCTTTTGGGCGCCATTTTTCATGAACAAAAGTCAGCCGTCCTTATCTTTGTAACCGTTTATGCGCAGCAGCTTAGAGATCAAACAGCAATTTCTCAATTTTTTGGCATCCAAAGGCCATAGGGTAGTGCCTTCTGCCCCCATTGTGGTAAAAGGCGATCCTACCTTGATGTTTACCAACGCAGGGATGAATCAGTTCAAGGATTTTTTCCTGGGCAATGCGGTGGCAACCGAAAAGCGTGTGGCCAACAGCCAGAAATGTTTGCGTGTGAGCGGTAAACACAATGACCTGGAAGAAGTGGGGCACGACCACTATCACCACACCATGTTTGAAATGCTGGGCAACTGGAGTTTTGGCGATTATTTCAAAACCGATGCCATTACATGGGCGTGGGAATTGCTTACCGAGGTTTATCAACTACCCAAAGACCGCCTGTATGTTACCGTTTTTGAAGGCGATGCCGGCAGCAATATTGCTTTTGATCAGGATGCATTTGATACCTGGAAGCAGTTCTTGCCTGCAGACCGAATCATCAACGGAAATAAAAAAGATAATTTCTGGGAAATGGGCGATACCGGTCCCTGCGGACCCTGCAGCGAAATCCACTTTGATATGCGCAGTGATGCTGAACGTGAACAGGTTTCAGGAGCAACATTGGTAAATACCGGCGATCCGGAAGTGATTGAAATATGGAACCTGGTTTTCATGGAATTCAACCGCAAGGCAGACGGAAGCCTGGAAAAACTACCCGCACAGCATGTGGATACCGGCATGGGCTTTGAACGACTTACCCGCGTTATTCAAGGTAAAAAGAGCAATTACGACACCGATATTTTCAGTTTTATCATTGATGAAACATCTGCTGTTGCCGGAATAAAGTACGGCGCTGCGGAAGCTTCCGATATTGCTTTTAGAGTTATAGCTGACCATATTCGCGCCGTTTCTTTGTGCATTGCAGATGGTCAGCTTCCATCCAATACCGGAGCGGGTTATGTGATTCGCCGCATTTTACGTCGTGCAGTCCGTTATGGTTATAGTTATTTGAATCTTTCTTCACCATTTCTGCATCAGTTAATACCGTCTCTGGCTTCCTATTTTTCTGCCTCTTTCCCCGAATTGCATGCTCAGCAGGATTTTGTAGCAAGGGTTATCAAAGAAGAGGAGGCCTCTTTTTTCCGCACACTCAGTACGGGACTGGGATTGTTGAACGAACATTTTGAAACCCACCAAGGACAGGATGTGAGCGGGGTAACAGCTTTTGAACTTTATGATACATACGGCTTTCCACTGGATTTAACAGAACTGATTGCCCGCGAACGGGGACTCAATACAGACGTTAATGGTTTTCAGGCAGAATTGAACAAACAAAAGGAGAGAAGCCGTGCCGATGCCGCAAAAGAAACCGGTGACTGGCAGCTGTTGATGTCTGACGCCGCGGAAAAATTTGTGGGCTATGACATGCTCGAAACACAAACCACTATTAGCCGTTTTCGTACCCTGAAAATAAAAGGTAAGGACCAATATCAGGTAGTGTTGAATATATCGCCGTTTTATGCAGAAAGTGGCGGACAGGTGGGAGATACGGGTGTGCTCATTTCACCCGAAGGGGAAATAGTGAATGTGTTGGATACCCAGAAAGAAAACAAACTGCATATTCTCATTTGTGATAAATTCCCATCTAACCCGGAAGCAATCTTTTCAGCAAAAGTAGATGCCGCTAAACGGGCATCTACAAATAACAACCATAGTGCGACGCATCTCATGCATTCGGCACTGAGAGAGGTGCTTGGCACTCACGTAGCACAGAAGGGTAGTTTGGTCAACGAACAATACCTGCGTTTTGATTTTTCGCATTTTGTGAAAATGACAGATGAGGAATTGCATCAGGTGGAGGAACGGGTTAATCAAAAAATCAGAGAAGGTATTGCCCTTAAAGAATATAGGGATATGCCCATTGATGAAGCCATGAAAATGGGCGCTACGGCACTGTTCGGCGAGAAATATGGTGATACCGTGCGCGTTATTGTGTTCGATAAAGAATATAGCATGGAACTTTGCGGTGGCACGCATGTGGCCAATACTGCGCAAATTGGCATGTTCAAGTTTATTTCGGAAAGTAGTGTGGCCTCCGGTGTAAGAAGGGTAGAGGCAGTAACAGGATTAGAAGCTTTTAGGTTGCTGCAGAATCTTCAGGCAAAAGAAAAGCAGATTGCCGAACAATTAGGCAATCCCAAGGATATCATGCAGGCCATTGTGAAGTTGCAGGAAGAAGCTGACAGTCTGAGAAAGGTGGTAGAGCATTTTAAACGTGAAAGAAATCAGACTGAAAAACAGCGGATTCGCGCCATGGTGAAGGAAATAGATGGCGTCAATACCATTATTTCCGAAGTTCAGATTGACGGCGCAGATGCGGCTAAAGACATTGCATTTCAGTTAAAGAATGAAATTCCAAACCTCTATTGCGTATTGGGTTGGAACCATGAAGAAAAACCCGGTCTGGCAGTCATGATTAGCGATGAGCTGGTAACTGCGAAAGGATGGGATGCGTCTGCTATGGTTCGTGAACTGGCCCGTGAGATTCAGGGCGGTGGCGGCGGTCAGAAGTTTTTTGCTACGGCGGGCGGAAAGGAATCATTAGGCCTGAGTCGTGCGCTGGATAAAGCGTCAGGTCTTATTCATTCATAAATCGAAATCACCTTTTTTGTTTCGAAAAATGGTTCTTCATACCATTGGGATATAGGTTGTTCGTGTATCTTTAGGGTGGATTTCACCTTCATTAATTCCGAAGTTTCCTCGCGTAAATCACCCCCTTTGAGCAAATAAAAACAGGGTTTGTGATTCCATTGACCCTGCATCCATGTCCATAATTGCAGCATGGGGGCCACAGCACGGGCAGTGGCTATGTCGAAATGTTTATTCAGTGATTCTGTCCTGCTATTAACGGCAGCAGCATTTTTCAAACCTAGTTTTTCGATTACATCGGCCACCACCGCTACCTTTTTACCGATGCTGTCGCACAATGTAAACTCCACATCGGGGTAAAATATGGCGAGTGGAATTCCCGGAAAACCGCCCCCTGTTCCAATATCTATCACTTCGCTACCTGCAGGGAATTCGTATGCTTTGGCCAATACAAGACTGTGTAATACATGATGGATGTAGAACATTTCCATATCTTTCCGTGATATCACATTTACACGCTGATTATGCTCCTGATACAATGCCTCCAGCTGTTGGAATTGCGTTTTTTGCTTTTCGCTCAGTTCCGGAAAATAGCGGAATATCAGTTCTGCGCTTACCATGCCGGTTTTTTTGCAAAAAAGGCCTTAATCCCAATAATTAAATACCAATAGGTGTGAAACCAGTTCCAGAATGGATATAACAATGCTACACCCCCAATTTTAAGGGCGCGGCTACGTCCAAAAAATATAATCCATTCAGGCGTCAATTTTAATAGTAATAAAGACAAGGGATAAACAAACCAGCTGCTGAAGAAAAACCATACCGTAATCAGGGACCAGAAAAACAACTGGGCCATGCTGAACCATCCCAGCTGTCTTTTAACAGAACCCTCATAATATTTTCCAATCCACAGGTGTCGAATACGCTGTTTGATGTATTCAGCCCAGGTACTTTTCCCTTTACTCCAGGTGATGGCATCGGGGTGAATTACCACGGCTGTATTACCCGAAGTGGCCACGGATTGAACAAACAGGTCATCATCCCCGGCCGGAAGATAGTAATGCGCTGAAAAGCCATTAACGCTGTCATAAATACGTCTTGTATAGCCCAGGTTTCTACCAACACCCATGTAGGGTTTTCCGGCAATCGCGAAACCCAGATAATTAAGGGCAGTAATCAGTGTTTCAAAGCGGATGAGGCGGCCCAGAAATCCTTTTCCTGCATGAAGGGGAGAGTAGCCCAATACTACCTCAGCTCCCCTTGTAAAGGGTGCGGCCATAGTTCTTACCCAGTACTTACTGCCGGGTTTGCAATCCGCGTCCGTGAGTAGGAAATGTCCATATCTGGCAGCCTTGAAGCCCAGCGTTAGGGCTATTTTTTTTCCGTGCATTTTCACGTATTCTGCGTCCAGATGCACGTATTTTAGTCTGGGATTTACCAATACCTGCGGTGCCATCCATTCCGCTGTTCCGTCAGTACTGCCGTCATCGGTAATGATCACCTCAAATTCCGGATAATCCTGTTCAAGCCAAAGCGGCAGAAATTGTTGCAAATTAGGCAGCTCATTTTTTGCTGCTATAACAATGGAAACCGGCGGGAAACTACTCGCAGGCTCAGTTTTTTCTCGTTTTACCTTTACGAAATATCGAAAAAAGTAATACCAGCTAATGCCCATGAAAAGCAATACCGTACTGCCCAAAACATAATCGTGAAAAGAAGGAAAAGGAATTACAAAGGAAATGCCGTTCATGTTGTCTGCGAAGTTAATAACCGCAGGTCAATTAAGGTTAACGAAATCCAATTCCTCCGCCTGGGGTTCCGGGTTTAATGTCAGTGCTGAATTCCTCCACATCTTCCAATACCAATGTGTTGATGGCTTTGGCGGTTTGCTTGTTTTTTGGGAGTTCACTTAACCGTAAATGTTGGTTGCGAATGGCTTCCTCAATTACTTTGCGCACACTGCGTCCATTTCCGAAATACTTATCGCGGTTTTTATACATAAACTCAATGTATTTCTGCAGGTGTTCGGCTGCGGCAGTATCCGGCGCAATATTGTTTTCCGCGAGCTGGTTGATAGCCACTGTATACAACTCATTTGCAT
>JBEDNI010000045.1:0-10231 GCA_041170685.1 Bacteroidota bacterium
ATGTAGACACGGCCGGTGATAATTCATACGATGGTAAATCTCCTGTATTTGTTTCCGGAAATAACGGTCCGTTAAAAACATTATCAGCCGCCTATGATTCGGCCGCTGCAGGGGATACAATCTACATGGGCGATGGATTTTTTGCAGAGCATTTCACCCTGACGACGAAAGATATTTCAATCCATGTGGGAAACACTTCCATCAAGGCATTAACCCTGAATGGATCGGGAATTGTTGCTACCCTTATCGGAACAACAGGTAATTCACTGACGATAACTGACACGTTTGATATGAATGACGGTTACCTCAAAACGGATATCAATGGTGCTGCATTTAAACTGGCTCCCGGAGCCGAACAGCTGGGAGGAAGTGCAAACTCATTTGTGGAGGGGCCATACCAAATCGGATCTTCAACTTCAGGTACTGCCGATGTTTCTTACTACTTGGGTGAATACGGTTCCCTGGATTATCGGAAAATCCGCTTGATGTACACTAAATCGGCATCGGATACCACTTATGTGGGTAGCCAAATGGTTTATGGTCCAGCACCTGTTTCCGGTGCTTTGCCCGCAGGAATTCGCAACATCAGTTCAGTGAGGCATTTTCAGTTGTTTGCCGATAGTTTTACCACCATCAGCAACTTTTACTTGGAGCCTGGTTATGATTATCAAAATATTGATGATGAAGTAAAAGATTCAGCCCGTTTGCGTTTGGTTGTGCATAGGGGTTCCGGTGATTGGATTTCACTGGGAGGAAATGGATCCGCCAATAATTCCGGCACTTTATACAATGTGTCTGCTGCTGATACCCTGGCTTATTTTACCTACGCAAATGACAGTCTGGGCCATAACGTTCTAGGATCTGATGAAGTTTTTGCCGTGTTGCCCGACACTTATGTGAACTGCCTGGGAACCTCAACAAACTTTAATGAGGCATCACTCAGCTTACGTTTCCCCATCTCAACCTATTTCTGGGATTTTGGCGATAATCTTATCACTACCGATACATCTTCCTCGCAGTATCCCAGCTATACCTATGCTGATACCGGTTTATACACCGTTAAACTAAAGGTAATGAATAGTGCTGGTTATGAAGATTCCGCATTCACTACCGTGAGGGTCCTGGGTTTGCCTTCTGTCAACTTTGGTTTCACAGAGGTTTGCGAGAGCTTACTGACTGACTTTTCAGACTCTTCCGACGTCGCGGCACCGGCAACCATCGCAGCGAGGACCTGGTTTTTTGGAGATGGTGGTTCAGGCTCAGGCACCAACGCAAACCATCTGTATGCCGCTTCAGGTAATTACAATGTTAGGTTGATTGTTTCATCCAGCGACGGTTGTACTGATTCAGCAGATAAAAGCGTTCGTGTTTTTGCTAAACCATACGTTGATTTTCCTACACCTTCCGGATGTGTGAATGATACGGCAGTTTTCTTGCGTTTCAGAAATACCAATCCGCCCGACAATCAGGTAAGCTATTCATGGTTTATTGATGGGGTTTTCCAAAATACGGACACCATGGTAAAATATAAGTTTACCACAGCAGGTACTCACAATGCCAATATGGTGGCTGTTTCCATAAACGGCTGTGCTGACAGCACTCTTAAGACATTCAATATACAGAGCCTTCCTGTACCCAACTTTACTGCACCATCACTTTGTATATCTGACAGTGCAAATTTCCTTCGTGTGAGAAATACAACACCTCCGGATGCACAAATTTCATGGCGCTGGAAAGTAGATGGAGTATTGGTGAGTTCAGATACTACTTTCAAATATAAATTCAGTACGGATGGTCCTCATGTGGTGCAATTAAAAGGTACTTCTTTGCAGGGCTGTAAAGACAGTATCAGCAAAGCGGTTACTGTTTATCCGCTCCCAATCCCGGATTTTACTGTGAAGGACATCTGTATCTCAGATACTGCCATTTTTAACAGAATTGCAAATACCAATCCACCTGAAAATCAGATAACATGGTCATGGAAGGCAGACGGGAATAGCATTTTCGGTGATACCATGGCCAAAGCAAAGTATGCTTCCATCGGCTCACACACTGCTTCACTTTTTGGAACTACCATCTATGGTTGTCGTGATAGTATAACGAAAACACTAACCGTGTTTGGACTGCCTTTGGTTGGGTTTGTTCTGGATCCGTCGATTGCCGGAAACACACAAACACAGTGTCTGAAGGGTAATAAATTCACTTCTTCACCTACATTGTCAACTACACAGTCGCAGTCTATTGTTTCTGCTTTTTGGAAATGGGATGACGGTTCAACCGGTTTGCTGGCAGATAGCACACACACATACGCTTCAGTCGGCAATTACAACCCTACATTGGTGGCTATTACCGATAAAGGGTGTGCCGACAGTGTTAGTCAGCTTTATTCGGTAAGGGGTACCCTCAATGTGAATTTTTCAAAAGCTGGCAATTGTGTACCTGACAGTATTATCTTCTCTGATTCTGCCCTCACAGCCAGTTCATCCATTGCCAGCAGAATGTGGAAAGCAAATGGTGCCAATGTATCTGCTTCGAGCCCGGCAAAACTGTTCCTGAATAGTGCAGGTCCTTACGCTATTACCTATGTAGTAACAACCGCTGAGGGTTGCAAAGATTCCATCACCAAGAACTACACATTTACTACCTATCCCAACCTTACTTTCAATCTCACCGGTACTTCACCGTTTTGTTCGGGTGACAGTCTAACGGTGCGAGCAAATGGAGGTACCAATGTGGTTTGGTTGAATGACAATGATACCAACAGAACGAAAGTGTTTTATTCTGCCATCCGCTACAGAGTGCGCGCTTTCAACGGACCATTGTGCTTTGTAGAAGATGATGATACAGTGCTGGTTTACCCCAATGCAACTGTTACAGCATTTTCGGATACCACCATTTACCGAGGTGGCACCGCTACCTTGTTTGCAACAGGAGCTACAACCTACAGCTGGAGTCCTGCCGCCGGTCTTAATGCTACTACCGGTGCTGTAGTGAAATCTACCACGGCCCAGACACGCAGTTACATAGTAAATGGTATCAATGCAAATGGTTGTTCAGATGATGACACGGTTACTGTTACCGTTATAGATCCACCCTTTACCCGCATACCCAACATCATTACTCCTAATTCAGATGGCGATAATGATGTATGGAATATAAGTGACTTAAATGAGCTGGATCAGTATGATCTCACCATTGTAGATTATTCCGGCAAAGTGATTTATGAGAGTATCAACTATCTGAATGACTGGAATGCCGTTGACAAAAATAACAAGGAATTGCCGGACGGTATTTATTACTATCTACTGCACCATCGTGGCAATCATTCTGAATTAAAAGGTTTCATTCACGTAATCCGCTAATCCTGTGAAAATTACAAAATATATCTTCATTCTTGCGATCCTGGGATTTTCCGGTAAGTCCGGAGCTCAGATGAGTTCACGCATAGATCAGTTTTTTCTGGATCCTTCCATCATTAACCCGGCTGCCATGTCTTTGCAAAAGACAGCCACAGCATCCCTTTTCTTTAATCGGGTTTATTCGGCAGTGCAGGGAACACCCCAGAATGTATTGGCCAATGTAGTGCTACCATTGCCCAATGAGCGGACTTCATTTGGTGTTTTCTATCTGAAAGAGAGCGCAGGTTTTTCTAATCTTCAGAATGCATACCTCTCTTATGCGTATGCCATTCCTTTCAATGAAAACAGTAAACTCAGTTTAGGCGTTTCTTTGGGTTTTATGAACCAGAGTTTTGATGCCGGCAAGGCAGTTTACATCCATGCCAATGATCCCGTTATCAATTCGTTGATATTCAGTCCGGCAGTAACCCGCGCAGATCTCAGAGCATCAGCATTGTATACCAACAAAGGTTTAATGTTTGGAGTTTCTACCAGCCGTCTTCCCAAACCTCGTTTTGATTACTCTTATTTCAATTATGCTGCCAAATACAATCTACAGAGCGTATCCAATGTGATTTTAGGTTATTCATTTGAGGTAGGCGAAAACGTAAAGATTCAGCCCATGGCCAATGTGACCCTGTGGGATTTTGAAAATTACAGAGGCCAGATGAACCTGAACATGAGCTATAAGGATAAATTCTGGTTTGGATTTTCGGGTAACGATGCCGCTCAGTTTGGGGGCAATGTGGGTGTGAATTTGGGCGGAGGAACTCGTTTTGGTTATGCCTTTATGTATCCTACAGGTAAATCACGCGAGGTACTGGGTAATGGACACGAATTTTTCTTTACCATTGGTCTGGGCAGGGGAGCTGCAGCTGCTTCCGTTGAGCCAACTGCTCCATCCGAGACCAAATCCGATGAAAGACGCAAAGTTCAAATAACGGTTTCAAGTTTGCCAGGATTTATTGAGGCAGGACAGGGCATAGATACAGCAGGTATAACCATAGCCAAGCTCGATAGTAATGCCAAGGCATCTCCCGGTTTTTATATCGTAACCGGTGTAAGTTCTGATGAATCTAAGGCCAATAAAATGATTAAGAATTTGTATATGAACGATCAGTTTTCATACAAATATTTTGATCGCAAGAATAACAGCTTCTATGTATATGTGAAGTATTTCAAAACGCGTAACGAAGCTGACAGATTTTTGCTAAGTTCTGAGGTTGGCCTCACGCAGTCTTGGGTAAGGGAAGTTAAATAATCGGTTTTCCGATTCCCAAATAATACATACCCGCAAGGGCTGCGTCTCTCATTCGTTGGTTTTGGGCATAAAGTCCGGCAATCATACCGGTCAATTTATCGCCGCTACCTCCTCTGGCCAAACGTGAACTGCCTGTGCCATTATAAAAAACTTTGCCATCCGGGCAGCTTAAAAAACTATAGGTGTTTTTGGCGAGAATAAATAAACCCAGTTCACTGGAGATTTTCAGTGCTGTATTTTCCTTTTCAGATCCATTTGAAGTGTAACCAAACAGCCGTTCAAATTCACCGGGATGCGGCGTAAGTAGCGATCCTGCAGGGATAAGCTTCATCAGGTCTTTGTTTTGAGCGAGAATATTTAATGCATCTGCATCCAGAATCATGGGTGAATTGTGTTTGGTCAGAACCGTTTTAAGCAAATCGACGGTTTCAGCCGTAACACCCAAGCCGGGACCAATGGCCAAAGATTGAAATTTATTCAATGGCAGCCTTAAAAAGGCTTCAGCATTGAGTTCCTGCGCATGCAACATAATCTCCGGGATACCAGAAAAGTACGGGATCGAATTTTCTGTTGTAAGCGCCGTTGTTAATCCGCTGCCGGCTTCATAGCAAGATTTTGCAGCCATTGCAATGGCTCCATGCATTCCGTGATTGCCCCCTATGAGCAATGTGTGACCGTAAGTGCCTTTGTGACTATGTCTGGGCCTTTGGGGCAGTAATTTCTGCATTTGCAAGGCTACCATTGGGCTTTTGGAATCAAGAAAAAATCGGTTTGTTTCGAGGCTATCCGTATGAATGCCACAATCCACAATGTCAAAATCAACCTGGTTTTCAGCATACAATAACGGGGGTTTGGCCGTTTGTATCGTAATAACCTTTTGGGCAAGTATGAACGGAGAATTTGCTTTGTTGTCCTCGTCTGTTAAACCGCTGGGCATATCTATGGAAATGATATGTCTGTTTTTCATGTTGATGGCATGAATCAATAATTTCCATTCATCTTGCAGCGGTTTTGAGAGTCCTGTTCCAAAAAGGGCGTCAATGATAACCGAATTTTCTTGTAGGGTAAGTTCATCCACTTTTTGTATCACCTGCATGTTTAATTGCCGTTGTGAAGCGTAAAGTTCCATACGAAAATCAAGCTCGGCAGAAGGGGTCTTACCCAACAGGCAGATTTTGGTTTCTACCGCGTACCCTTTGGCTGCGGCCATTAAGGCAAGGCATAGTCCATCTGCACCATTATTGCCGGGGCCACATAAAAATGTTACCGGAATGTTCCCGGATAATTGATGTTGAAGGTATTGAAAAATACGAGTGGTGGCCCGATCCATCAGGTCGTGATTATTCATTCCTTCTTGTGCGCTGGTAATGACATCACACTTTTTATTTTGGGCAGAGGACAGAATTTTTAACCCGGGGTCCATATAATCAAACTTTTGGGAACTACCTCTATAATAGCGCCGTTCTCAATAATGTCGGCAGCTTCCCCGTCCAGATGTAAAGGTCGTTTTCCCTCAAATTGTATGCTGAATTTACTCCCTGAAATTCTGTAAACATCCGGACTGTTATTAAGTTTGCCTGTAGCAAGCCTGAAACCGATGGCCGGGATTTTTAGGGGGTTGGCTTTACGAAAAATGACTGCCGACAAAGCACCGTCATCATCCCGGGCTGCCGGATCAACCCTGAAATTATTACCCCACTGGCTGCCATTGCAAAAATCAACCATCCATACATTTCCTTCCCAGGAGCTGAGTTCATTGTGGATTCGGATATTGAATGCATCCATTTTAAGGTTTTTAAACACCGTTTTGACGTATCCTTTCAGCCCTCTGTGTTCTTCTCTTTTAAATTCATGGCTGATTTTAGCTGCATAACCAATTCCTGCGATATTCAGAAAATGGTAGCCGTTAAAAAGAGCGGTATCCCGCACCGATATTTTAGGGTTTTCTACTGCCTTCAGCGCTTCCTGCCATTTAAGTGAAATATGGTGATGTCTTGCATAGCCATTGCCAGAACCCAGAGGAATGATACCCATTCCGGTTTCAGTTGCTACCAACTGGCTGCTTACTAAATTTAATGTACCATCACCACCACAGGCAAACACAGCCCGATAATTTTTCTGGGCCAGATCTTTGGTGATTTCCAACAATTCTGCAGCCGACTGGGTTTCAAAAACAGAATACCCCTTCATAGATTTTATTGCTTTCATCATCTCAACACCCTTTCTGCGTATCGAGGCACTCCCGGATACCGGATTAATAAGAAATGCAATTTTTTTACTATCGTCGGGCATTAGTTTCGAAATACGTAATGTAGGATATTGGCACCCATTTGAAGTGCTTTTTGTCTGGTAGGTTCCGGATCATTATGCACCTCAGGGTCTTCCCAGCCATTTCCCAGGTCGCATTCGTAATCATAAAAACAAACAAGTCTGCCTTTATAAATCAAACCAAAACCCTGTGGAGATTTTCCATCATGCTGATGTATTTTGGGAAGTCCTGCATTAAATAAAAATGGAGCTGAATAGATGGGATGGCTATGGGGCAGTTCCTTAAATTCAAGATCAGGGAAAACTTTTTTCATCTGGGTCCGCACAAATTTGTCCATGCCGTAATTATCACAAATGTGCAAAAAACCTCCACTTTCTAAATATTTTCTGAGATTGGCTGCATCTGCGTCGCTAAAAACCACATTACCATGGCCTGTCATAAAAATATAGGGGTAGTTAAAAAGATCAGGGCCCCCAACATCTACAATATTCTCAACGGGATCAATACTCATAGCCAGTTTGGTGTTGCAGAACCTGGCGAGGTTTGCGAGGGCTGTTTTTGAGCTATACCAATCACCACCACCGCTGTATTTAAGTCGGCCCAGTTTTATAGAATAGCCGGTTGGATGCCCTGTGAATGCACTCACGGCAATCATGATGGCTAAAAATGCCATCGTTCGTGAGATTCTTTGAATTGCCCACATTACAAAAAAATTAAAGGTAAAGATACAACAGAAATGCCAGACCTACCGCAATACGGTAGTAACCAAACCATGCAAATCCCTTGTTTTTGACAAGTTGAATAAAAAAGCGGATGGCAATTAATGCAGTGATAAAGCTAAAAACATTACCCAGTGCGATGTTTTCCAGTTGGGTAGTAGTCAGCGTATCCCAGTTTTTCATGAGTTTATATAAACCTGCTGCAGAGAGGGTGGGCACGGCCAGAAAAAAACTGAATTCGGTAGCAGCGACCCTGCTGAGTTTGCAACCCAATGCACCTGCTATGGAGGCTGCACTTCGGCTTACTCCGGGTACCATGGCAAAGCTTTGTATCAGCCCTATTTTCAATGCGTCTTTGTAGGTAACTTCATCCACCGTTTTTGCCCCTTCGGGTAGCAATTTTTCCATAAATAGCAGAAAGAAGCCTATGATGATGAGGGTAAATCCAACAATTTGTGGAGTTTGAAGTAGTTTTTCCAAGAAGTCGTCAAACATAAGTCCCAGAACCGCTGCGGGCAGAAAACCCGCAAAAAGTTTCAAATAAAATGGCCGGTTCTTAAACGAGAAAAATCTGCTTGGATAAGCGGCGACTACGGCAAGAATGGCACCAAACTGTATACTGATAATGTATGTATCTATTTTGGTGGGATCGAGTTTCATTACCTCGCCCGCCATCATCAAATGTCCTGTGCTGCTGATGGGTAAGTACTCAGTGATCCCCTCTATTACGGATAGAATAAGGTTTTCAATCCAGGTCATTCACCGGAATTTGATTTGCCTTTGTAAAAAATGGAAACAATACCCAGTGCAAATCCAAGGATAACGACGATTGGTGCAATGGTGATTTTTGTGCTGTTATAAATATCGGTTGTGCCGCTCATCAGTGCGAACCCAATCACCAATATCACAAGTGAACCACCCAAAAGTAAGTAGTTAAGAGCTCCAAAAACCATGGAATTCTGCTTGGATTGAGTGTTTTTTTCAATTTCCTGAGGGATATTTTTTTTCGTACTCATTAGTATAGGTTTTCAATTTTGCTACGAAGATACTTACGGGTACTGAACCATGCACTACCTGCGGCAATTAAAATTCCGCATATGGCTGTGCTTGCCATACAGATTGAGGCCTTCACAGGATCTATAAACGCCGTGAATTCAGCAATGGAGCCAAATCCTCTCCAGATATATTGGATGCCTTTAAGTGTAGCCGCTAATAGTATTAGTGATATGGGGAATGCAATGATTGCATAGAGAATGAATTTACCCATGATTGGCCTTATGATGAAACCGTGTGTGGCGCCAACCAGCTGCATACTTTTGATAATGAAGCGATTGGAGAAGATGTTCAGTCGCGTGGAATTGTGGATGAGGCCCATGGCTATGATAATAAAAACCAAGGTTAAGCCCATAATGGAGAGTTGAATTTTTGTTACATTATCATTCACCGATTCCAACAGGTTTTTTTGGTAAATAACACTTTCAACGATTCCCTGAGATCGCAGTTCAGCAGCTACCCGCTCTAATTGATTTGCCGTGGCATACTCTGCTTTGAAATATAGTTCAAGAC
This sequence comes from Bacteroidota bacterium, assembly GCA_041170685.1. Taxonomy (GTDB): domain Bacteria; phylum Bacteroidota; class Bacteroidia; order NS11-12g; family UBA955; genus RGEC01. The sequence goes on from JBEDNI010000045.1 coordinate 9,214, forward strand.
TCAGTGGTAGTGCATTCAGCTCTACATATTGCATGAATGCAGGATCCTGTGTTTCAGCCATCTCTTTCATACCTTCCTCACGACTGACAAAACGAGAGGTTTTAAACCATTTTTCTTTTCTTAGTTTGAGGTCCAGAGCTGTCACATCGGATTCTTTGCACGAATCCTTGAAATAAACATCAAGACTGCTGCTTTCTACCAGACTTTTGCTCAATCCCTCAAAACCAAGGTAGCTTACAGAGAGTAATCCCAGCATAAACATAACCAATGCCAGACTGGTAATCCCGGGCAGCGCACTGGGTCTGCGCCTTTTGGTTTTATTCTCAATTTCCTGCGACATTCAATGCGAATTTCACAAAAACCAACCAATGTAAATGATTAAGTTATCCGCAATTGTGCATAGTAGTATAAACTGCTATTTTTGTTGAATGCAAAACACTACAGCGCAAAAGAGCGAAAAGTGGTTGATACAGGTTGGACATCTGGAGGGTATAAGTTATCTCCTCCTGCTGGGTGTTGCCATGCCACTAAAGTACTTGTTTCACTGGCCTCCGGCTGTAACTTATCTGGGGGGAATTCATGGGCTGTTATTTGTTGCTTTTTCGCTTCTGATATTGATTATGCTTATCAAAAAGCAACTGACTTTTTCGAAGGCAGTTTGGGCATTGTTGCTCTCCTTCCTGCCATTTGGAACATTTTACCTCGAGAAATTGATATTGAAGAGATAATTTGCAAAAATAAGAAATAAATCGTATATTTGTATTTTGTATGGATGGGATAAACGTCAAACAGATTCAGCTGGAGAACATCGTTTTTCTCGACATTGAGACGGTATCGGCACACAGGAGTTTTGAGGATTTAAATTCAGACTGGCAGGATTTGTGGAAAAGGAAGGCCAGAAATTTGGTTAAAGAGCAGCAAACGGAGGCCGAAATTTATGATCAGGCCAGCATCTATGCCGAATTTGGAAAGGTGATATGTATAGGGGTAGGATTGATTCGGAGAGGTAAAGATGGTG